>JAKONR010000100.1 GCA_022701825.1 Hymenobacteraceae bacterium
CCGACACCACCGCGCAGCTGCTCGCCGCCGCCCACCGCACCCACGAGCGCCTGGTCGAGTTTCCGCTCTGGGAAGATTACGCCGACCACATGAAGTCGGACATCGCCGACCTCTCCAACCTCGGCAAAGCCGAAGCCGGCCACATCTCGGCCGCCAAATTCTTGGAGCGCTTCATCGAGGGCACGCCCTGGATTCACCTCGACATCGCCGGCCCGGCCTACCTCACCGCGCCGGACTCGTACCGCGGCAAGGGCGGCACCGGCACGGGCGTGCGGTTGCTGTACGAGTTCTTGACCAAGCGGCTGGCGTAAGTAGCAACGGTCGTCATGCAGCGCGCAGCGAAGCACCTCGCGTGGCCCAGTAATCAATAACGTTTGGGTTACTGGGCCACGCGAGGTGCTTCGCTGCGCGCTGCATGACCAACGGTATTCACCGTTTAAGAATAATATACCCCAACGCGGACAAACCGACTCCACACATTGGCTGACTTTCTCCTCATCGGGGCCGGCATCGGCGGCCTGGCCGCCGCCCAGGCGCTATTGCGGCTGGGCCACCGGGTGCGCGTGTACGAAGCCGCTGCCGAGCTGCGCGAAATCGGCGCGGGCGTGGTGCTGGGAGCCAATGCCATGCGGGCGCTCGACGAGCTGGGTTTGCACGACGCCGTGCGGCCGGTGGGCACGCCGCTCACCACTGTGCGCCTGCTCGATGAGCACGGCCGCGTGCTCAACCGGGCCGATACCACGGCCTTCACCGAGCGCCTGGGCTACGACAATCTGGGTATCCTCCGGGCCGACTTGCAGCGCGAGCTGCTGCGGGCGCTGCCGCCCGGCGTGGTGCAGCTGGGCCACCGGCTGGCCCGCTTCGAGCAGACCGAAACCCACGTCACGGCCTTCTTCGATAACGGCACGCAGGCCACGGCCGAGGCGCTAATCGCGGCCGATGGCATCCGCTCGCGGGTGCGGCAGCACTTGCTACCGGCCAGCCAGCCGCGCTACGCCGGCTACACCTGCTGGCGGGCTACGGTGCAGGCCGATATCCCCGGTCTGCCCACCACCGGCTCCAGCGAAACCTGGGGCCGCGCCAGGCGCTTTGGGCTGGTGCCGGTGGCCGATGGCCGGCTCTACTGGTTTGCCTGCCTCAATAGCCCCGAGCCCAATAACCCGGCTTTTCGGGCCTACCGAGTGACCGATTTGCAGCGCCACTTTGTCGGCTTTCACGCCCCCATTCCGCAAGTATTGGCTGCCACCGCCGATGCCGACCTGCTCTGGGGCGACCTCTACGACTTGGCCCCGCTAGCCAGCCTGGCTTTTGGCCGCGTGCTGCTGCTGGGCGATGCCGGGCACGCCACTACGCCCAATTTGGGCCAGGGCGCCGGCATGGCCGTCGAAGATGCCGCCGTGCTGGCCCGCTGCCTGCGCGGTGCTCCGGCCGACTTAGCGGCCGCTTTTCGCGCCTTCGACCAGCAGCGCCGGCCCCGCACCCGCCGCATCGTGGAGCAGTCGCGGCAGTTGGGGATGTTGGCGCAATTTACCCCGCCCTGGTTGGTGCCGCTGCGCAACGCGGCCCTGGCCGCCGTACCCGACTGGCTCACGGCCCGCCAGATGGCCTGGCTTTATAAGGAGCTATAGCCCTCGACCACCTGCCCAAACAGGCTCCCTAAAGCTACGCGCACGGGCGGCGCTACTTTTGAACCCTGATTAGCTGCCCGGTGGCTTCTCGCTGCGCCAGCTGCTTCGGTGTCCTCCCTACTTTATGAGCCTTTCTTCCGCTAAAACCTCCTTGCCCCGCCTCGGCTTTTCCGTCGGCGACCTTGCCGGCATCGGCCCCGAAGTCATTTATAAAACCCTGCGCGACGAGCGCCTGCTGCACCAATGCACGCCCGTGGTTTACGGCACGGCCACCGCGCTCTTCGATGATTTCCCCATCGAGCAAGGCGCCGAGCCGCTCACCTTCCGGCAGCTGCGCGACGCGGCCGACATCGCCCCCGGCCGCCTCAACGCCGTGACCTGCTGGGACGAAGATTTCCACCTCACGCCCGGCCAGCCCTCGCCGGCCAGCGGCCAGGCCGCCCGCGAAAGCCTGCTCGCCGCCAGCCGCGACCTCAAAGCCGGCCTGCTCGACGCCATCGTCACGGCGCCCATCAGCAAGGAGAATACGCAGGCCGACGACTTCCGCTTTCCCGGCCACACCGAGTTTCTGGCCAGCTACTTCGGCGCGGCCGACAGTCTCATGTTCCTGGTCGATGAAAGCCAAAGCCTACGCGTAGCCACCGCCACTGGCCACATCGCCCTCAAAGACGTATCAACCCGCGTCACGGCCGACTTGCTACGCACCAAGATACGCCTGCTGCTCAAGTCTTTACAGCACGATTTTGGCATCCTTAAGCCTAAAGTGGCCATACTGGGCATGAACCCCCACGCGGGCGAAAACGGCCTCATCGGCCGCGAAGACAATGACGTGCTAGCGCCCGTTATCCGCCAGTTTGAGCACGACGGGCACCTCGTATTCGGCCCCTACCCAGCCGATGGCTACTTCGGCACCGGCCAGTTCCGGCAGTTCGACGCTACGCTCTCCATCTACCACGACCAAGGCCTTATCCCGTTCAAGCTCATGGCCTTCGAGCAAGGCGTCAACTTCACGGCGGGCCTACCCGTGGTCCGCACCTCTCCCGACCACGGCACGGCCTACGGCTTGGCGGGCAAGTTTCAGGCCGATGCCTCTTCCTTCCGGGCGGCCGTGTACTTGGCTTGTGATGTGGTCCGCGCCCGGCACTTGGGCGCGACCGACCCACGCTCGGTGCGGTAGATTTTACAAAATCGAAATTTTCTTTCTAATTTTGAAACGCGGCTGGCAACGGCCGCGTTTTTGTTCTTAGCTTGTATGGTTATCATCAGCTACGCACCAATTCGAGATTTTACAGAAGCTAATCCGGCCGTAGGGGAAGCGCTGGCAGACTGGTATTTTAAGTGTAAAGCTGCCGACTGGCAGAGCCTCGCTGATATGCGCCGCAGCTTCAACAACGTTGATTTCGTTGGTAATGACCGTTACGTTTTCAATATCAAAGGCAACCATTACCGCTTGGTAGCGATGGTGTTCTTCAGCCGCCAC
Organism: Hymenobacteraceae bacterium; assembly: GCA_022701825.1. GTDB lineage: Bacteria > Bacteroidota > Bacteroidia > Cytophagales > Hymenobacteraceae > Hymenobacter. The sequence continues at coordinate 3,109 of JAKONR010000100.1, forward strand.
ACCATTTTCATTCGGTTCGTCGGTACTCACCGAGAGTATGATACTATTGACGTCTCTACTATTTAATTCTTCGCAACTAATATGATTATCAGCGATGAAGTCGAATGCAAAGCGGCCCTTGCGCAGCTTGACCAGTTGATTGCGGAAGGCTTCGAAGGTATACCAGAGCGCGAACAGCAGTTTGATATTCTAGCCAAAGCTATTGAGGGCTATCAGATTCGCGCTGGCTATTTTCCGGTACATCCAAAGCCCACCACCCTGCCCGCCATGATTGAGCTGAAGCGCCAGCAGCGGCAGCTCAAGCAAAAGGACTTGGCCCAACTGCTGGAAGTGCCGGCCGGCCGCCTGTCCCAGATTTTGAGCGGCAAGCGGCGCGTCACGATGGACCTGGCCAAAAAACTCTACGAGCGGCTCGACATCAGCCCCGAGTTTATTTTAAAAACGGCTTGAGCCTGAACTGCTAGCCGCTTTTAGGCTTGATAAAGCCAATAAAAACCCGTACCTT
>JAKONR010000120.1 GCA_022701825.1 Hymenobacteraceae bacterium
CGACGTGCAGGAGCTACACCGCTACGCGGCCGGCAAGGGCATCAAAATGATTATGCACCACGAAACCAGCGGCTCGGTGCGCAACTACGAGCGGCATATGGACGCGGCCTATAAGTTCATGGCTAACAATGGGTATAATGCCGTGAAGAGCGGCTACGTGGGCGATATTCTGCCCCTGGGCCAGCACCACTACAGCCAGTGGACCAACAACCACTACCTCTACGCCATCACGGAGGCGGCCAAGCACAAAATCATGGTGAATGCCCACGAGGCCGTGCGCCCCACCGGCCTGGCCCGCACCTACCCCAACCTGATTGGCAACGAAGCGGCGCGTGGCACCGAGTACGAGTCGTTCGGGGGCAACAATGCCGACCACACCACTATTCTGCCCTTCACCCGCCTCATGGGCGGGCCGATGGACTACACGCCGGGCATCTTCCAGACCCAAATCAGCGCCATCAACCCCGATAATAAGTCCTTCGTGCACAGCACGCTGGCCCGGCAGCTGGCCCTGTACGTGACCATGTACTCGCCGCTGCAAATGGCGGCCGACCTGCCCGAAAATTACAACAAGCACCTCGACGCCTTCCAGTTTATCAAGGACGTGGCCGTGGACTGGGACGATACCAAGGTGCTCGAAGCCGAGCCCGGCGACTACGTCACCATCGCCCGCAAGGCCAAGGGCAAAAGCAGCTGGTTCGTGGGCGGCTCGTGCGACGAGAACGGCCGCACCTCGACAATCAACCTCAGCTTTTTGGACCCCGGCAAAAAGTACGTGGCCACCATCTATGCCGACGCCAAAGACGCGCACTACGAGAAAAACCCGCAGGCCTACGTCATTCGCAAAGTCAACGTAACCAGCAAGTCAAAGCTGGCGCAGTACTGCGCGCCGGGCGGCGGCTACGCCATTAGCGTGGTGCCGGCGGGCTAAAATCGGTATGGACTAAAGCCAAAAAGGCCGGTCATTGCTTCACTCACAATGGCCGGCCTTTTTGGCTTGTGCTACCTGATTATTTTCTAGCGAGTTTGCCGCACCTGAATTACGTTGGCGGCGGGCGCGGCGGCCGCCCGGGTGCTGGCCTTCGGCACCACGGCATTGGCGGGGTGCTGGTGCTGCCAGAAGCTCCACACGAGGCCGAGGCTCGCCACCAGCACCATCAGGATGTACACGACCCGGTCCTGACGCATTAGTATCTCATTGGCTTTCATGACGAAGAGGATTAGGGAAACAAGCTCTAAACGGCGGGCCGCCCCGGCTGGTTGTGGCGGCTGCCCGCGCAGGCATCAATTCTAAAAAAGGCCCCGTTACGTTCCCTACCCGGCAGGAAACGTAACGGGGCCTTTTGGGGCACTAAGGCTATCCTGAGCTTACACGGCTTTTGCCTGTGCCAGTGCCTCTCGCAGCGCGGCCACTACCTTGGGCAGGCTCGCCTCGGCGTTGCCGCCCAGGTCGATGTGCAGGGTGCGGCGCTTGTATTGCTGCAAGGTCTCTAAGTCGCCCTGCGCCTGGGCATTCTCGAAGGTGCCGAACGAGTAGGAGCGGCCGGGTAGCGGCAGCTCGACCGGGCTGTGGTGCGTGAACTGCACGAACAGGCCCGTGTTTGGCCCGCCCTTGTGGTACTGCCCCGTCGAGTGCAAAAAGCGCGGCCCGTAGCCCGAGGTAGTGGCTAGGTGCAGGTGCTCCTGCACCAGCTGGCGAAACTCCTGCAACTCGGCCGTGATGGCGCTGGACTCGGTGAGGTAGGCTTGCAGATTTACGAAATCGCCGGCTTTGGCCTGGCCAAAAAACGCCCGCAGCGTGCCCACCGCCCCGTCGCCCTGGGCGTCGGTGAAGTACGACACGCCGTCGGCCTCGGCGGCGGCGGCGGGGCCGGCGGGCAGGTGGCCCTGCTCCTGCACCACCTTCATTACGCGGTCGGTCGCGGTTTTGCTTTCCTGCACGTTGGGCTGGTCGAAGGGGTTGATGCGCAGCACCGCGCCCGCCACGGCGGTAGCCACTTCCCAGCGGAAAAACTCGGCGCCCAGGTCGAGCGGCTCGCGCATGAGGATGGTGATGACCGGGTGGCCGGCATCCTGCAATACTTGCAGTTTCTGGCGGTTTTCGGTGTCGGGCGTGTCCTCGTAGCCCACGTACACGAACAGGCGGTCGTGGCCGTAGACCTCGGGCGTGCCCAGGGGCTCGCCGGATACGGGCAGCACGCCTTTGCCTTCTTTACCAGTACTTTCAGCCAGCAGCTGCTCCAGCCACAGGCCCAGGTCGTGCAGCTTGTCGGGCACTACCAGCGTCAGCTTGTCGCGGCCTTCCTTGGAAAGCACGCCCATCGTGGCGCCCAGTTTTAGGCCGGGGTTGTCCGGCACGTCGCCTTCGCTGCCGCAGGCCCGCATCATGGCCACGGCGCGCTCGAGCAGCGCCGCGATGTCGATGCCGTAGAGTGCGGCCGGCACCAGCCCGAAGTACGTGAGGGCCGAGAAGCGCCCGCCCACCTCGGCGAAGTTCAGGAAGATTTTGCGGTAGCCCTCGTTGGTGGCGTTGGTCACGAACTTGGAGCCGGGGTCGGTGATGGCCACGAAGTTTTCGCCGGCTTTGTCACCTTTCAGCTCTTTCAGCTTGGCGTAGAAATAATCGCCGAACGCCAGCGGCTCGGCCGTGGTGCCCGATTTGCTGGCCACGATGAAGAGCGTTTTTTCGAGCGGTACCGACTGCTCAATCTGCTGCACCGTGCCGGGGTCGGTGGTATCGAGCACCGAAATGGGCAGGCCGCCGCCAGCGCGCTCAAACGACTTCTCGAACACAATCGGGGCCATGGTGCTGCCGCCCATGCCCATCACCACCACGTGCTCGAAGCCGGCGGCCTTCACTTCCTGCACAAAAGCCGTGATTTCGGGCACGGCCTGCTGCATAGTTTCGGCCACGCGCAGCCAGCCCATAAAGCTGCGGATGCTGTCCTGGCCCTCGGCGCTGTCGGTCCACAGGTCGGCCTGCTTTTGCCAGAAGCCGGCGGTGAAGTTCTTGCTGTTCAACGCGTTGATTTCGGCCGTGATGGCCTCCTGGTACTGGCCCAGGTGGTAGGTTGCGGGGGAAATGCTGGAAGAGGGCATGAGGTGTTGGGAGTTAAAAACGGGATTGGAAAGACAAATAAAACGTCCGTCATGCTGAGCGCAGCGCAGCGGAGTTGAAGCATCTTGGTCGTTTCGTTGCGAACGTTTGAAGTTAGTTCACCGAGCAAGATGCTTCGACTCCGCTGCGCTGCGCTCAGCATGACGGACGTATTTGCAACACAAAATTAACGTACGAAAACGGGCGCCTAGCGGCCAAAATCGTCCTGCACGCGCACGATGTCGTCCTCGTCGGAGGGGTGCGTATCGTGGGTGTGCTGCCAGATTTCGGCAATCACGCCCCAGCCGTCGAGGCCCACCAAGCGGTGGCGCTCGCCCTGCTTGAGCACGATGAGCGCGCCTGGCTCATATGATTTTACCTCGCCCTCCTCATCGGTGGGGCTGGTGGCCACGCCCACGGGGCCCTGCACTACTTTCCAGATTTCGGCGCGCCGGAAGTGGTACTGCCAGCTCAGGCGCTGCTGGGGGGCCACGAGCAGCACTTTGGGGCTGAGCTTGCCCGAAATGCGCAGCTCATCGACCGAGCGGCCATCAAAATACTGGTCGGCAAACTGCTGGGCCTGGCTTTCGTCAATCACGAAAAAGCCGCCCCAGGGGCGCGTGTCATCTTGCTGCGCCACGGTGAAGCCCTGCTGGGCCAGCTTAGCGGCAATCTCTTGGAAATGAGCCTGTTTTTGAGCGTTTTGGTCGGCCATGAAAGTGGTTTGGGAAGGTGGTTATTTGAGAATGGTAATGGTGCCGGTCTGGCGGAAGGGCTGGTTGTCTTCGCCGGTCAGGTCGAAGCGCCACACGTAGGCCCCGTTTACCGGGGCGTGGCCCCGAATGGTGCCATCCCAGGTTTGGGTGCGGTCGGTGGCGCGAAATGCTTCCTGGCCGTTGCGGTCAACAATGATAAAGACAAAGTTTTGCAAATATCTACCCTTGAGCTCCAATATATCGTTAAGCCCGTCGCTATTGGGTGTAAAAGCCGTAGGTAGCACCAGTTTTGGGCGGCGCGTAAGGCTGCCCACGTTGGAGTAGCTGACGGTGCCGGCGGGCAGCCCG
>JAKONR010000125.1 GCA_022701825.1 Hymenobacteraceae bacterium
GCGTGCGGTCCAGGTCTTTGGTGCACGAAGGCGCCAGGGCCAGAATAGCGGACGAAAAACCGGCCAGCGCGGCGCTTTTGCGAAGAATACGATTCATAGAACGGTGGGAATTAAAGAGTCAGATTCAGGCCCAGCGTGTAGGTGCGCGGCCGGGGATACACGTTGTTGTCGATGCCGTTCGGAATCTCGGGGTCGAGGCCGGTGTACTTGGTGATAACGAACACGTTCTGAACAGCGCCCGTGATGCGCAGGTTCGCCTTGGAGCTGAATACTTTGCCCACGTTGTAGCCAATCGTGGCGTTATCCATACGCAGGAACGAAGCGTTCTGGATGTAGTAGTCCGAGGCGTATTTGTTCTGGGTGTTGAGGGCAAAATTGGTGCTCAGCGCGTCTTGGGCCACGTTGCCCAGGAAGTTGGTCGAGCCGTTGATGCCCTGGTAGGTGCCGTAGTTCGAGTTGATGTTGTTGTACACGTAGTTATCGAAGTTGCCGCGCATCGAGAACGAGGCAAATACGTGCTTGTAGTTCAGGTTCGAGCTAAAGCCGAGCAGGAACTTGGGCGAGGCCTGCTGGTACTGGTAGCGGTCGTTGTCGTTGATGATGCCATCGCCGTTGCGGTCTACGTACACATCATCCAGCGGCTTGCCATTGGCGCCGTACACCTGCTGGTACACGTAGTACGAGGTAGCCTGCTGGCCCACCTGGTAGTTGAAGAGGGTAGTGCCGGTGCCGCCCGATACCGAGCCGCCGTTGTTGTTGCGGATACCGGTAAAGCCCTCTACCTGTGGCCCGAGCGAGGTGATGCGGTTCACGTTATAGGTGCCGTTGAGGTTCACCGTCCAGTCGAATCCTTCCTGCTTGATGAGCGAGGCGGCGATATTGAGCTCAACCCCCTTGTTTTCGAGCGTACCCACGTTCGACACCAGCTGGTTGGTGTAGTTGGTGCCGAGGGCAATCGGAATAACGGCCAGCAAATCCTTGGTTTTGCGGTAGTACGCATCAACCGAGGCCGTGAGGCGGCCATCCAGGAAGCCCAGGTCCAGGCCCGCGTTGTAGGTCGTCGTTTGCTCCCATTTCAGGTTGCTGTTGAAGCCCAGCGGCGAGTAGGGCTGAATTGGCGTGTTGCCGAACAGGTACTGCGCGTTCAGCACGTTGAGGGCATAGCGCTGGATGTAGGGATAGTCACCGGCCACGCCGGCCACGTCCTGCTGGCCCGTGATGCCGTAGCCCAGGCGCAGCTTCAGCTCCGACAGTACTTTGGTGTCTTTCAGGAATGCTTCGTCCTTGATGCGCCAGGCAAACGAAGCGGCCGGGAACAGCGCGTTGCGGTTGGTGAAGGGGAAGCGCGACGAGGCGTCATTCCGCAGCGTACCGGTGAAGATGTAGCGGTCAAACAGCGTGAGGTTGGCGCGGCCGTAGTACGACAAGATGGTGTACTGCGTGCGGAACGGGTTGGTGTTGGCCCGGCGATACGTCACCGTGTCGGGCGTAGTGCCCAGGTACGTAGCGTAGGAAGGCTCCACGCGCACAAAGTCTTGGTACGAGTAGCCGGCCAGCAGCTCGAGGCGGCTGTTGGTGCCGAACTGCTTGGTGTAGTTGAGGTACAGTTCGAGCAGCTTGTTGTCGCGCTGCTGGGCGTAGCGGCTCGACGTGCCGCCGCGCAGGTTAGCCGTCAGCGGGTTTACGTAGAACGGCGTGTTGACATAGGTACCGGCCGAGCTGGGGTCAACAAAGTTGGTGCCGCCCGCCCGCGTGATGTCGTAGCCGATGTTCACGTTGGCGTGCAGGTCGGGCAAAAAGTGCAGCTTGTAGTCGAGCTGCAGGTTGCCGATGCTACGCTTCACCGAGCTGCGGTCGCGCCGCAGGTTCAGCAGGGCCACCGGGTTGCGGGGCACGTTGAGCTGGGGCGCGCCGCCGGCGCTTTGCAGATACTCAAAATACCCGCCGTAGGCCGAGTTGCCGCTGTTTACCGGCTGGGTGGGGTCGAAGGCCGCCGCCGCGCCGATGGCGCCGTTATCAGCAAAGTTGTTGTCAATCCAGGTGCCTTTCACGTTCAGGTTCACGCGCAGGTGGTTGTCAAACAGCACCGGGTTCAGGCTCAGCGAGCCCGTGTTACGGATGAGGCGGTTGGTAATCAGAATACCCTGCTGGTGCAGGTTGCCAATGGAGGCGCGGAAAGGCAATTTGCCCACGGCTCCGGCCAGGCTCACGTTGTTGTCAAACGACCAGGCCGAGCGGAAAATCTGGTCCTGCCAGTTGGTATTAGCGTTGCCCAAAAGGCTGGCCTTGGAGGGGTCTACGCGCTGCACGGTAGCCCGGAATTCATCGGCCGACAGCACCGGCACGGCGTTGTAGCGGCGAGCTACCGACGTGTTCTGCGATACGTTCACCGTCAGCTGCTCGCCGATTACGCCGCGCTTGGTGGTGATGAGGATAACGCCGTTGGAAGCGCGCGAGCCGTAGATGGCCGTGGCCGAGGCGTCCTTCAGCACCGTGAAGGTTTCGATGTCGTTGGGGTTGATGAGGCTCAGCGGGTTAGATACGCCGCTGGCGTTGGAGTTATCCACCGGCACGCCATCGATTACGATGAGCGGGTCGTTGCTGGCGTTCAGCGACGAGCCCCCGCGAATGCGGATGGTCGTAGCCGCGCCGGGTGCGCCGCCCCCGGTCGAAATCTGCACGCCGGCCACTTTGCCCTGCACGAGCTGCTCGGGGTTGGTAATTTGGCCCTGCACAAATTCTTTCGACGTAACCGTGGTCAAAGCACCAGTTACATCCTGCCGGCGCTGCGTGCCGTAGCCCACTACCACGGCCTCGCCCAGGGCCGTCGCGTTTTCGGCCAGCTGTTGCGTTGCCACCGTAGTGGTCTTGCCAGCCGTTATCGTAACGGGCTGGCGCACCGTGGTGTAGCCTACAAAAGAAATGACCACCGTGTGTGGTCCCGCGGGCACATTGCTGATGTTATAATTGCCCTCAATATCCGTGGAGCTGCCGAGTGTCGTGCCTTCAATCACGACCGTTACACCGGGAATGCCTTCGTTTTTCGTGTCGATGACGCGGCCCGTTACCGTGCCGCCACCAGCTTGTGCCCAGGCGCTACCCAGAGAGGTAGCCAGGCCGAATAATAAGAATAGCAGAAACCGGAGTTTCGCTAGGTAGGGTTGTTTCATAAACAACTACGTTGGGTGGGAAAAAAGTGGAAAAACGTACTAGATGATAGTAGCGGAAGGCTCGTCTAACAGCTAGGGTAGCGGTTAATGTTTAGCGGAAACGGCCGGAAAAAGCGAAAAAGACCGATGCCGGGCGACGCTTTTCGGGGTGAGCTTCAACTCATCGGAATCGATTCCGCAAAATTAAGCGGTAAGCCGAATAATTATTCCGTAACACCCCCCGCAGACCAGAATAATATTCCACTTATTGGGTTTGCCGGCCTCGTAGTGGCATAAAAAGTTAACAAGCCAGCCGGCCGGATTAGCTGCTCCGTCGGGCAGCGTAAGCCGCTAATGGGGTTGGCTGATGGAAGGAAAAAATGGTACCTCCCTAAGGCGCAGCAAACCCCTGCCACGCAAAGCAGCGCCCCCGGCTTGCTCGCTGGCTGCGGAGCTGGCGGCCTAACTAGCAGGCAGATAGGCAAAAAGAGCCCGCTGCTGTTCGACAATCGCCTTGGGTTTAAACAAGGATAAAGGGCACGAACATTGCGAGAAAGCGGCGCACGTTTTGTACTTTTGAGCGATTCTGCCCGCCATGAAAATCACCTTCTTCTCTTTCTTACTCGCCGCTGCCCTGCTAGGCGCTGGTGCCCGGCAAGCGGTGGCCCAGGTGCGCAAGCCCGCGCCTGGCAAGCCCGTGCCCGGCAAAGCGCCGGTAAAGGGAAAGCCCGGTGTGAAAACGCCGCCGCCGCCGCCCCCGCCCGTGGAAGCCGCCCGCCGGGTAATCGAAGAGGAAGTGAAGCCGCCATTGATTATTAGTAAGGTGAAAATCAAGGAGCCGGTGCTGGTATTCTACCAGCAGGCGGCCCCCGGCACGGCTGTGCAGCAGCTTCTGATGGAGGAAAAAAACCTGCCCTTGCTCAAGACCACTTCGCTCGAAGACCTGGTGGCCCGCCGCGAGGTCTTCGTGGATGGCCTCGGCAACTACGACCCGCCCGGCCAGGCCGCCGCCGATGCCGGCAAGTACCGCCTGGCCGGGGTGAGCCTGCTGGCTAGCAGCGATAAGCGCAGTACCGCCCCCGATGGCCGCAGCACCTACGTGCGCCTGAAAGTGCCCAGCCCCGGCGAGCTGTACGTGGTGCGCGAGTCGGCCGAAGAATACCGCCACTTCGTGAGCGGCCCGCAGAAGAAAGGCTCGCGCATCGACTTCGAAACCAATGGCTTGCCGGGTGTCGATTCCATCCGGGCCATCTATACCCTGCGTAAGATTGACCAGTCGGAGCGCGGGGCGGGCAGCGGTGAGGTTATCCGCTAAATACCCCGTATTTGGGGCCGGCCGTGCCATGAATAAATTGCGAAGAATACTGCTGGTCGGGGCCAGCTTAGGCGCCCTGCGGGGCGGCCCGGCAGTGCGTGCCCAAACAACCCTGCGCCTGATGCCCGGCGCGGCCGTGCAAGCTGGGCAAAAGATTTACGTAGCGGGTTCATTTAATGCGTGGAACCCCGCCGCCCCGGGTTTCGTCCTCGCGCCCCGGCCCGACGGCTCGTACCAGCTCACGCTGCCCGCCACGGTGCGCGGCCCCCAGGAATTTAAGTTTACGCGGGGCTCGTGGGACACCGGCGAAACCGACGCCAGCTGGCAGCCGGTGCCCAACCGACAGGCCGATTTTGGCACCGGCACGCTTACTTTGCAGGTAGCTGCCTGGCAAGACCAGCGCCCCGGCGGCGCCCCTCCCTTGGCCGCGCAGCCCCACTCCGCCACCCCCAACGTGCGTATTCTGGCCGATTCGTTTCGGCTGCCGCAGCTGGGCGGGCGCAAGCGCCGCATCTGGCTCTACCTGCCGCCCGGCTACGACGCCAGCCAGTGCCGCTACCCGGTGCTGTACTTGCACGATGGCCAGAATATCTTTGACCGGGCCACCGCCTACGCCGGCGAGTGGGGCGTCGATGAGACCCTCAACGCGCTGCTGGCCAGCAAAGAAGACGCCACCGGCTGCCTGGTGGTAGCCATCGACAATGGCGGCGAGCGCCGCCTCGACGAGTATTCGCCCTGGCAAAACGAGCGCCTCAAAAAAGGCGGCGAGGGCCGCCAGTACGTCGAGTTTCTGGTCGAAACCCTCAAGCCCTACATCGACCAGCACTACCGCACCCGGCCCGACGCGGCGCACACCGCCATCATGGGCTCCAGCATGGGCGGGCTCATCTCATTCTACGCCGGTATGAAGTACCCCCAGGTGTTCGGTCGGGTAGGGGTGTTTTCGCCGGCTTTCTGGTTTGCCAAAGACGCGGTGCTGCGCCAGGTGCGGCAGCAGCGCGCGGTGCCGGTAGCCAGCAAATTTTACTTTTTAGCGGGTCCGGCCGAAGGCCCGACGATGGTGCCCAACATGGCCGAGGTGCGCGACGCCCTGCTCCGGCGCGGCGTGCCTGCCAGCCACGTCAGCTTCAAAACGCCCGCCGACGGCCAGCACGCCGAGTGGTTTTGGCGGCGCGAGTTTGGGCCGGCCTACCAGTGGCTGTTAACAAAATAAGCCCAACATTAACTTTTTTTGAAAAAAAGCGCCTTCCAATTGCAGATATCATAAGCACCCGTATATTTGCCCCCGATATGACCGCCACCCAAGCCATGTATTGCCTAGTGATTAAGCGACCCAATACGGGTCTCGGAATCGTGCGGCATGGCCGGTCAGCAGGGAATTAATCAGATGCTTTTCCCAGCTTCCTCTCTTAAGCCTCCGCCCGATTCCTCCCCAGGAATCGGGCTTTTTTTTGTACTATATCATTTTCCGACGATGACCTTGCACCAGCTAGCCCGCCCCTACCACCCCACGGCCCCCACCGCCGCCGGCGTTTGGAAAATGCTGTTTGACCGCCAGCTGGCCTTGCTGCACCGGCGGGCGCACCCGGCCTTCGCGGCCGGGGTGGCGGCCCTGGGCTTGCGGCGCGATGAGGTGCCGACCCTGGCTCGCCTTGGCCCGCTCGTGTACCAGCGCACTGGCTGGACGCTGCGCGCCGCCGGCGGCCCCCTGCCCGAAGCCGAGTACTACGCCGCCCTGGCCCGGCGCGAGCTGCCGCTCGTGACGCGCCTGCGCACCTTCGCCGAGTTTGACCACCCGCCCCACGGCGTCGATTTGTTTTCGGAAGTGCTGGGGCGGCTGCCGCTGCTCTTCGAGCCCGGCTACGCCCAGGCCCTGGAAACCCTGGGCCAAACCTGGGCGCTGGCTTCTACGCCGGCTGCGGCGGTGCTGCTGCGGCGCTTCACCCGCGCCACCTTCGAGCTGGGGCTGCTGGCCCCGGCCGGCGAGCGGCCGCAGTTCTACGGCGCCACGCTGCTGACCTCGACGCGGCACTTGCACGCGGCGGCGGCCGCCGAGGCCAGTCAGGTGCAGCCCCTGGCCGGTGCCGCCCAGCAGCTGCGGCGGCTGGCCGTGCCTACCGCCAGCTTTGCGGCCGAGGCCAGCGCCCAGCCCTATTTCGTGGCCCAGAGCTGGGCCGAGCTGCTCGAAGAAATCGAGCAGCTGCGCGCCGAGCTGGCGCACGACCAGTTTTCAACGGCCGGTTCGCGTGTCTTGTCTGGTCCGGCGCGCGGCTTTGCTCAGCGCCCGGCTGCGCTGCGGCAGGTAGGGTAAGGGGTTGAAATAAAGTACGATAGGTTGCGCTGCGTAGCGGTGCCCGGTTTGTAGCCTTTCGCACATCCGCAAAAAAGTGCCGCGTAGCGGTGCCAGAAACGTTGGACAAACGTATTTCGGCACCGCTACGCGGCACTTGGCTTTTCAACGCTTTCTTGCTACAAACCGAGCACCACTACGCGGCGCGATGGCTGGCTTTTAGAATTAGTAACGCGTTGCGTTAAAACGACACCCTACGCTTTCAGCCGGGCCTTGAGGTAGGTGAGTGCCCGCTGGTGCGCATCTTCTGCCAAGGCTTGGTCGTACTTGGGGTTGGATGGGTTGGCGAAGGCGTGCACGGCGGGGTACTCCTTCACGGTCAGCTTTTTGCCGGCGGCGGCCATATTCTTTTCAAACTGCGCCACTACTTCGGGGCTTATCGACTTGTCTTGCTCGGCAAAGAGGCCCAGCACGTCGGAATGCAGGGTTTTGAGCTTGGCTACGTCCTTTTCGGGCATGCCGTAGTACATCACGCAGCCCACGGTCTGCTTGCCACCGAGCAGGGCGCTTTGCAGGCTCCAGCCGCCGCCAAAGCACCAGCCCACCGAGGCCAGCTGGGCTTTGGGGCCAGCGTGCATCTGGGCGCCCTTCACGATGGCCGTGGCGCGGTCAGTGTTGATGCTTTGCATCAGCTTGCCAGCCTCTTCGGGCGTGCCGGCCACCCGGCCATCGTAGAGGTCCACGGCCAGTACGTTTACGCCGGGCATTTCCTGGGCAAAGCGGGCGGCTTCCTTCTTGATGTAGTCGTTCAGGCCCCACCACTCCTGGTACACCAGCAGGTACTTGGTGCTGGGCGTGGCGCTCTTGATTTCGAAGCCCTTACCGTTTTTGCCATCGGGCGTTTTAAACTCTATCATCTGGCCCTCCCCGGCGTAGGTGTAGGGAAGGGGCGCATCGTGGCCACCCACAAACTCTTGGTTATTAGCCAGTAGCGCGAAGGCTTCGGTGGCGCTGGGGCCGGCCGGGCGAGCGCAGCAGCTGAGGGCAGCCGTTTGGGCCTGGGCGGTGCCAAAGGCCAGGGCTGCGGCAACGAGTAACAGTAGTTTTTTCATGGGGAAAGTTGAAGAGAGGGCGTATTGAAAGATGCTGTCATAACAGGCAGGAAGTGAAATGTTACCGGGCGTGGCGGGCGTGCCCCTCTCCCCGGGCAGAGGGGGCTGGGGGGAGGACAATCACCTGGGGCCACTAGTAGTTTAGAAAAATGCGTCGACATGGGGTAACAGCTCGTTAAGGGGTCGTGGTCACGCGCTCTTTAATCCGGTAAGGTTACGGAGCGCGGCGTTGAAGTTGCAGATAATCAATTGTTCTTCAAGGAGGTAATTTGGCCATGCGCCCGGGTGTGCCGTGAGCCGATTTGCCGGCCCGCTCCGGCGAGTCGACTTTGGCGTGCCGTCGCTTTCGGCGCCTGGCCCAAAAAGACGTGTGCGAAAAGCTCTTTGGGGCCTTAAAAGCCCCGGACCTGGACTGGGGCATGTCCGATTCGACCATCTTGCGGGTGCACCAACAGCCGGCGGGCCAAAAAGAAGTGCCTCGCTACGGAACGCCTGGGCCGGAGTCGCGGCGGGGTAAGCACCAAAATCCGCGCCTGCCCCGACGCGCCGGGCAGCGCCGTGGCGGCCCGGCCGGCGACAGCCCGCAGGCTCTGGCCTGGCCGCTACGGCAAAATGCTGGCTGACGCGGCTTGCGTGCGACAAGGGCGAACCCCGGCTGGCGGTGCCCCGCGCCATCTTGCTACGGCATCGTAGACCGCCGCTGCACCAATTCTGAGGCCAGCACCACGCTTTGGGTGGGCAGAATCGGGCGCTTTTTCTCCACTGCCCGCAGCAGGATTTTGGCGGCCTCGCGGCCGATGTCGTAGGCCGGCTGGGTGATGGTGGTGAGCGGCGGGTCGAAAAGCGACACACTTTCCAGGTTCGAAAACCCCACGATTTTGACATCTTCGGGGATGCGGCGGCCCAGCTCGCGGCACACGTGATAGGCGCTCACGGCCAGGCGCTCGACCGAGGCAAAAATGCCGTCGATATCGGGGCGGCGCTGCAATAGCTCGCGGATGCGGCCCACTTGGCCGGCGGGGCCGTCGTTGGCGGGGGTGCCGGGCAGCGTGAGGCCGGGGCTGGGGGTGAGGCCGTGGGCGACCAGCGCATCGAGGTAGCCCTGTTGGCGGTTGCGGCCGATGGATAATGAACTCGACAGCAGTAGGTGCGCGATGGTGCGGCAGCCCGCCTCAATGAGGTGCGCGGTGGCCTGGTAGCCACTCTCGTAGTCGTTGGTGGTGACGTTGGCGGTCGAAATATCCGGGCATATCCGGTCGAAGAAAACAACGGGTATCCGCAAGCTGCGCAGGTGCTCCGTGTTCTCGGTGCCGCTGGCCACCGACATCAGAATGCCATCGACCCGGCCGCCTTTCAGGTGCTGAATAATGGACACCTCGCGCTCGTACTCTTCGTGCGTGAGGTAGATGAGCACGTGAAAACCGGCCTGCCGGGCGGCTTCTTCGATGCCATTGATGGCCAAGGCGAAGAAGTGGTTGGTTACCTTCGGAATCACCACCCCGATGGTCTTGCTCTGGTTGCGGCGCAGGCTGCTGGCGTAGGCGTTGGGCTGGTAGTCGAGCGCCGTGGCCAGCGCGCGTACCCGCTCTTTGGTGGCGGGCGAGACTTCGTGGCTGTCTTGCAGCGCCCGCGACACGGTAGCGATAGACAAGTGCAACTCCTCAGCTAAGCGCTTGAGGTTAACGGATTGCATAGCGTCGGACAAGTAAAAAGCAGGAAGAAAGAGCGGTGGCTAAGCTGAACGGGCAGGCAAAAAGCCGTCCGGCAGGCACTCAGCAAGATAAGCTGCTGGGCAGTTTTGGCACCGCACGGCGAGCTGTTCAGCCGACGAGCGGACAGCCGCCCGCCCGCCCGCCCGCCCGCCAGATGAGTTCTGTGTAAACGTTTACGTAAATAAACCCCGCCGCACCTCGCCGGATAGTGCCTGAGCCCGCAGTACTTCGCAGTGTAGAAGGCCCCCGAAGTGCTGTTTTAACCCGGGTTGAGGGCTATTGCCGCCGCTGGCGGGGAGTGGCCGCGCCCTGTTACGCTGCTTGCCATCCACTTTTCCCACCCCGTTTCTATGCCTGCTCCGCTATGCCTAGTGTCTTGGCGTGCCGTACGGCCGCTGGCGCTGCTGCCTGCCTCGGGTGCGAGCATCAGCACGGCCGCGCGTCCCGTCGCCCTTCCCAAAACTATTCTGGCCGACATGGCCGACATGGCCGGCCCGGCCAGTACCCGCAGAGACAACCAGCTCAACGCCATTCGTACCAAACAGGTAGGCTCGCTGCTGAACGTGCGCGGCTTTGACTAGCCTATCGCTACGCGAAGCAGAGCTTCGCGCTACAGGCCAAAAACGGCCAATTACCTACCAAAACCGGCCAGCTGCCGCGTCTACTTTTACGGCTCTCACGGAGCAACTTACTGGATGTCTGCCTTAAATCAATTTTCATTAGCCGGTAAAGTCGTGATTATCACCGGCGCCACCGGCGTGCTCGGGGCAGCCATGTCGGTAGCCGTGGCCGAGGCCGGGGCGCGGGTAGTGGTGATGGGCCGCGACGCCGAGCGCGGCGAAGCCCGCGCAGAAGCCATTCGGGCGGCGGGCGGCGAGGCGCTCGTTATCCTGGCCGATGTGCTCGACACTGCGCAGCTCGAAGCTGCCCGCGACCAGATTTTGGCGCAGTGGGGCCGCATCGACGGGCTGGTAAACGCGGCCGGCGGCAACCTGCCCGGCGCCACCGTGCGCCCCGACCAGGAGTTGTTCGATTTTAGCATCGCCGATACCCGCCGCGCCGTGGACCTGAATTTATTCGGCACGGTCATTCCGACCACCGTTTTTGGGCGCGTGATGGCTGAGCAGGGGAGCGGCTCCATTGTCAATATTTCGTCGCTCACGGCGCAGCGGCCGCTCACGCGGGTGCTAGGCTACACGCTGGCCAAGAAGTCGATAGAAGCCTACACGCAGTGGATGGCCGTGGAGCTGGGCCAGCGCTACGGCGGCAAAATCCGCATGAATGCCATCGCGCCCGGCGTGTTTCTCACCGAGCAAAACCGCGCCCTTATGCTCGAAGCCGACGGCGCGCTCACCGCCCGCGCCCGCAAATTCATCGCCAACACGCCTTTTGGGCGCTTCGGCGAAGCCGAGGAATTGACCGGCACGCTCATCTACTTACTCAGCGACGCCTCCCGGTTCGTAACCGGCGAAACGGTGCTGGTCGATGGTGGCTTCAACGCTTACAGTGGCGTGTAGCGGCGTGCGGCGAGCTGTAAAAACCGTCATGCTGCGTTCCGCTCAGCATGACAGAATTGCTAATTAATAACTGAAACACATGCCCCTTATCCAAAGCTGGCGCTGGTTTGGCCCCAACGACCCCGTACGCCTCGCCGACATCCGCCAGGCCGGCGCTACCGACCTGGTGTCGGCCCTGCACCACATCCCGAATGGCGAAGTATGGCCGGTGGCCGACATCCAGGCACGCCAGCAGCTCATTGCCGAGGCCGGCCTGACGTGGAGCGTAGTGGAAAGCGTGCCGGTGCACGAAAATATCAAAACCCGCACCGGCGATTTTCAGCGGCACATCGCTAACTACCAGCAGTCTATCCGCAACCTGGCGGCCTGCGGCATCCGCACCGTTACCTACAATTTCATGCCCGTGCTCGACTGGACGCGCACGGACCTGGCCTACGAAGTAGAAGACGGCTCCAACGCCCTGCGCTTCGAAAAGGCGGCTTTTGTGGCCTTCGATGCGCTGCTGCTCCGGCGCCGGGGCGCGGCCCAGGACTACGCGCCCGCCGAGCTGGCCCGTGCCCAGGTGCGCTTCGACGCCATGAGCGACGCCGAGAAGCAACTGCTTCAGCGCAATATCATTGCTGGGCTGCCGGGCAGCGAGGAGAGCTTCACGCTCCAGCAGTTTCAGCAGGCGCTCGATGCCTATGAGGGCATAGATGCCGACAAGTTGCGCCAGCATTTGATACAGTTTCTACAGGAAATCGTGCCCGTGGCCGAAGAGGTCGGCGTGAACCTCGCCATTCACCCCGACGACCCACCGTACCCCATTTTGGGTTTGCCCCGCGTGGTGAGCACCGCCGCCGACGTGGCCGCGCTGGCGGCGGCCGTGCCCTCGCTGCGCAACGGCCTGTGTTTCTGCACCGGCTCGTATGGCGTGCGCCCCGACAACGACCTGCCCGGCATGGTGCGCCAGTTTGCCGAGCGCATTCACTTCATCCACCTGCGCAGCACGCAGCGCGATGCCGAAGGCAACTTCTACGAGGCCAACCACCTAGAAGGTGATGTGGATATGTACGCCGTCGTGCGCGAGTTGGTGGGCATGATGCGCCAGCGCCAAATCAACCTGCCCATGCGCCCCGACCACGGCCACCAGATGCTCGACGACCTGCACAAAAAAACCAACCCCGGCTACTCGGCCATCGGCCGCCTGCGCGGCCTCGCCGAGCTGCGCGGGCTAGAGCTGGGCATCAGCCGCAGTCTGTAGCTTTTTGGGCGGGCAGTAGCTTTGATGTGTACTTAATTTTATATATTTAGGTACTTATTCAACTTCTAAGGTAAGAGCTATGCCAAGCGGGAAGAAGAAATCCAAAAAAGGGACTCAGCCTGTTACGGGTACCGATGGTCGAACCACTACCACTGGTACCCGTGCACAGGCTCCGCCCGGTGGCTCCTTTACCCCACCCACGAGCAGCCAGCCGCAAGCGATTCAGGGCAGTACGCCGCAGCAGGCAGCTGCCGGATGGCAGCAAACCGCCGCTTCGTGGACCTTTTGGGCCTTGTCGCTGCGCAATCCGGCCGTGGCTGCGGCGGCCAGCAAGCACGGCTCAACCTGGCAAGAGCATAACGATTTTCACACCATCGGGCTGCTCCTGCCGGGGCACCTAGATTTGGTGCCAAAGCTGCTGAAGCTCTTTCCTTCTATTGAAGAGCTTACGGCCATTATCGACGCTGTTGCCGGCGACAAAGGCAAGGCATTGGAGGCGCTGCAAAAGGCTGGTATTCTGGCCTTATTGGCCACGTCCGTTCCACGTCTTACGGGCTTGCTGAAGGCGGATGTAAACGACAAGCTCGTGCAGCTGCAAGAGCCAGCCTTGGAAGCATTGCATAAGGTAAAACCGAACGAGGAGATTCACCTTATCAGGCAGCTAAAGGCCTCCACGCTCAATACCCTGGTTCCGGTGATAGGCGCAGCCCGTGCGAAAACGTACCTGAACTGCCTATCGCCAGCCACGCTGGTGAGCCTGGAAGAGCACGGCGAGCTACTGGCCAAGATGCAGCCGCAGGATGTCAAAGCGTTAATCGATGCCTATGGCGCGGAAGGATTTAGCATACTAAAGCAGCGCCCCGTTGCCGACCTTGAGCTGCTGGCGCCGCAGGCCGCGCTGGTCAGTGAAACATTCCCGGAGGCAAGTGAGGTGATGACGCACCTCAAGCGTATCTCAGCGGAGGAGCTGCTCGCCCTATGCGAAGGCGCTGGCAGCGCCAACCTGCAAATTTTGCTGGAACACCTAGACCCCAAAGAAATTTACCAGCTTGCCCGGCAGCCCGCCAAGACCATTCAGCACGAGGCGAGCCTGCTGGTCAATTTTGGGCATAAGGGCATCGGCTGGGACGAGCTGGAGGTGCTGGGCAAAGACAACGCAATGGCGTTTGCGGAAGCCAACCAGGGCGTGAAAGAGCTGGCAAAAAAGCTGAAAAAATTCAGTGGTGAGTGGAAGCAGCTTGATGATGCGTCCTACTCCATTGGCGAGGCGTTAAAAATTTTAATTACCAACAAAAAGCCGGCGAAAGCGCGCAAAATAATCAAGGATAGCGCTTCCGCAGAGAAGTTACATGAGGCCATAACGGCGATTGCCAAGCTCATCGAGGATAAGAAACAGCTACGCGAGGCGCTAGCCTCAACCCCCATTCTGCGTGATGGGCTCACCGGCAAGAGTATCAAGCAATTGGTGCGCGCTATGACGGTGCCAGAAGCAGCCGATTTCATCAAGGCCGTCGGCGATGCCGCTAACCTGAATGACCTGCTGGCGCAGGGTATAGAAATTAGCTATTTCAAGCAGCTGACGGGTGCCCACACCGCAACCCTGTTTACTAAAACAGATGCGAAAAAGATAAAGGCGCTGGCCGATAACCTGACCGTTGTCCAACTCACGGAAGTGGTGCAGAACGTTCCGGCCCAGGCCCTTACCAACTTGCTAGGTGAGCTATCAGCCCTGCAATTTGCTGATTTCGTAAAAGTATGCGGTCTCCAAGACGTAGGTGCCAAAAAAGGCCTCATCACGCTTGAGAATAAATACACTGCGGCATCCCTGAAGCATTACGGACACACGTTTTTTAATAATTTGCAGGGGGTTACGAATGCAACCATGCAACACGTAATAGATGGCGATGGGATTAAAACCGGAGTAAGCGGCTGCCACGACCGCACTAAGTTCATGGCTCAGCCCGGAATTGCCATTACCTCAGACATTAGGCGAGGCGTTACAGCGGTGTATGATGTTAAATACACCATACCTCCGGACACCAAGGTCTATATAAAGACGCTCATTGACAATCTCAATGCAAATAAAGCGGATTGGCGCCGGCGCGCAACAGAAGCCTTAGACGATGCTATTAAGAATCAACAGTTGACGGTTGGTGGCAAATGGTCCGGCGCCAGTATTGATGGGTATAGTTTAGAAGGGTATTACGGCAGTAAAACTTCTCATGTGATGGATACTTTCTATGTTAGCTAGCGCCACTGCATAGTCAGCGTACCGGCAGCCCACACTGTACACTGATTGCGAAACCGGTCGAAATAATCTATTAAGCCATGCCACTCGCTGACGACATCTTGAATGATTTGGAAATAACGGCGCGACCGGGCAACATACCGGGGCGCTTGGTGGAGCTTACCGGCCCCAATGCGCCGGCCCCACTCCTCAACTTCTTTAATTACTTGTCGCCTCGGGCGCTGCCGCCGCTAGTAGCGGCGCTGCGAGCGCAGCGCGGGTTTGGGCATAATGAAGAAGGCTACGACTACCTAGCTGCGGCAGCCAGCGAAGAGCCGGCAACCGTGGCTGTTTACGATTTCGTGGGGCGGGTCGAGATGAGCGCGCCCGCTTTCCAGCGATTGGCGGCGCGGTTTTTAGTGCAGCTGGTTCAGGTGGCAGCTGCGCGGCAAGATGCTATGCTACAGCAGCCTTGGTGGGAAGAATTTGTGCAGGATACGCAGGCTTTAGCAGAGCAGGCGGAGATATAGCCACCCTATGCCGACCAGCCCCGCACGCTACGCCGCGTAGGTAGTGCGCACCACCGCGCCCAATTCAGTAAGCAGCGAAAACAGCCCTACGTAGGTCCTGTTCAAATACACGAAGTGGGCCGAGCCGCGGGGCTCGCGCTGCTGGCGCAGCTCCTGGTCCTGCATGAGGTCGTCGCCGAGGGCGTAGAGGCTTTTGAGGTATGCCGGGTCGCCGAAGTCAAATGTGTCTTGGCGGAAGGGGCGGCCCACCAGCTCCAGCGACTGCCTGAGGGTGCGCAGGTACATGCCGCGCAGGGCGGGCGAGTCGGTGGGGCGCAGCACGCCGGCCTCGGTGAGCAGGGTTTCGAGGCGGGCGGGGTCGGCCAGGGTGGCTGGGTCGAGTAGGGACAAAAACTGCCGCTGCTCGAGCGGCGGCACGTCTTTCACGCAGCCAAAATCGAG
Organism: Hymenobacteraceae bacterium; assembly: GCA_022701825.1. Taxonomy (GTDB): domain Bacteria; phylum Bacteroidota; class Bacteroidia; order Cytophagales; family Hymenobacteraceae; genus Hymenobacter. The sequence goes on from JAKONR010000125.1 coordinate 15,537, forward strand.
CACGCCCACCGTGCCGCCGTCGGTGTGGCTGAAGAGAAAGTTGCCGGGGTGCGGGTCGGCGTGCAGCTGGCGCAATTCGCGGAGCTGGTACTGGTAGAAGTCCCAGAGCGCCTGGCCGAGTTGGTTGCGCACCTCCTGGGGCGGGTTTTCGGCCAGAAACTCCTGCATGTGCTGGCCGGGCAGCCAATCCATGGTGAGGATGCGGGCCGACGACAGGGCGGGGTAGTAGGTCGGAAATTGCAGGTGCGGCAAGTGGCCACACTTGGCCGCCACGGCCTGGCCGCGGCTCAGTTCGAGCTTATAGTCAGTCTCTTCAATGAGCCGCGCTTCGACCTCGGCCAGGTAGGGGCGCAGCGTTTCTTCGCGCAAGCCCATGATGCGCAGGGCCACCGGCTTCACCATCGCAATGTCGGACCTGATGCTCGCGCCCACGCCGGGATACTGCACTTTCACGGCCAGCGCTTTGCCCATTTTGCGGGCAAAATGCACCTGCCCGATGCTGGCCGCCTGCCGGGCGTTGGGGTCAAACTCCTCGAAAATCTCGCTGGGCGAGTGCCCAAAAGCGTCCCGAAAGGCCTTCACCACCAGCGGCCCCGACAGCGGCGGCGTCTGGTACTGCGCCTGCTGAAACTGCTTGGCGTAGGCCGGGGGCAGCAGGTTTTTTTCCATCGCCAGCATCTGGGCCACTTTCAGCACCGAGCCTTTCATCTTGCTGAGCGTGCCGTAGAGCTCCTCGGCGTTGGCCTGGTGCAGGTCGGCCATTTCTGAGTCGGCCCCGACGGCCTTTTTGGCGTAGTGCTGCACGTAGTTGGCGCCCACTTTCAGGCCGGTTTTGGCGAAGCGGGCGGCGCGGGCCACCTTGGAGGTAGGCAGCGATTCCTGGGGTTGGTCGGACATGTAGGGTAAGCTTTAGCTTGCCAGCGCTGGGCTGAATCGAGTGAGAAAAAGGCAAGCTAAAGCTTACCCTACACTGTGGCGTTGCAGCAAAAACCGCCCGAAATCCAGGGCCGAGTCAAACGTGTTGCGGCCCACCAAATCGAAGCTCAGCGTCACGGCCTTCTCCACGGCCGCATCCGTCCGCTCGAAGCCGGCCGACGCGTCGCGCACGAAAAACAGCAGAATGAACTGGAGCTGGCGCAGGAAGATACGCTTGTAGCCATCCTGCAAAAAGGGCCGGCTGGCGACCTCGCCCGTGCTGCGGCCTTCGTGCAGCACCTCCTCCACAAAGTCCTTGAATTCAGCCTCAAACTGGTCGAGCACCTTGGGCACCACGGCCAGCCGGCGCTGCTGCGAGCGCTTGAGCGTGAGCAGCACGAAGCTGCGGTTGTTCTTCAAAATCTCCAGCAGCGTGTAGTAGAAGGCTAGCAGCTTTTCGCGGCTGCCGTAGCCCTGCCACGCGGGCTCCTGGGCCGCCTGGGCGCGGGCCTCGCGGCCAAACTCCACCCACGCCTCGCGCTCGATGGCGGCGAAGGATGCGTAGTGGCGGTAAAACTCGCCCTCCGTGATGCCCTGCGCATCGGCAAAGGCAAAGACGGTGCGGGGGGCGTGGCCGTGGCGGCGCAAATAATCGAGGTAAGCGGGTTTCAGCAAAGTCGGTTCCATGCTAGTATAACCGCCACGGCATTAGCGAGGTTCGGGGCGGCTGGGGTTATTTGCCCAGGTGCGTTAACCTCACCCCCGGCCCCTCTCCTTGGGGAGAGGGGAGCCTATCGTAGGGCTGTTAGTCTCCAGCGGTTAGCTATTGGCTTTTACAAAACAAGAAGGCTAACAGCCAGCAGCCAAGTAAAGGCTCCCCTCTCCCCAAGGAGAGGGGCCGGGGGTGAGGTCAACACGCTTACTTCCGCCCCTTGCGGATGGCCTCTATCGCCCGCTCGCGGGCCTCCTTGTGCTCGACTATCGGCTGGGGGTATTTGTCCGTGCCGAACTCGGGCACCCACTGCTTTACGTACTCGTAGTCGGGGTCGTACTGCTTCTGCTGGCTGTCGGGGCTATACACCCGAAACCAGGGCGCGGCCACGGCCCCGGTGCCGGCCATCCACTGCCAGTTGCCCACGTTGTTGCTCATGTCGTAGTCGATGAGCTTTTCGGAGAAGTAGTGCTCGCCCACCTTCCAGTCCATAAACAAGTGCTTGACCAAAAAGCCCGCCGCCGCGATGCGGGCGCGGTTGTGCATGTAGCCCGACTCGTTGAGCTGGCGCATCCCGGCGTCCACGAGCGGGTAGCCGGTGCGGCCTTCCGTCCAGGCTTTATACTGCTCGGGGTCGTCGCGGTAGGGGAGGTGGCGCATTTTGGGGTCGTAGGCTTCCTCGGCCGTGTTGGGGAAGTGCCAGAGCAGCATCATGAAGAAGTCGCGCCATATCATCTCGTTCAAGAGCTTAATATTGACTTCCTGCGCCTGCTTCATCAGCTGGCGCACGCTCACGGTGCCGAAGCGCAGGTGCACCGACATATGCGTAGTCCCCTTGTTATCAGCCGGAAAGTCGCGGGTTTTGTCGTAGTGCTTCACCACGGCGGCGGCGGGTAGCTTGGCGGGCGGCGTGGGCTGCTCGTGCCGCTCAAAGCCCAGGTCTTTGAGGGTAGGGCGCTTGGCGTCGCCGGCCTTCGGCTTGGCCAGGTTTTCCTTTTTAAACAACCGCGCCGACGGGTGCGGCTCGAAGTCCTCAGGCTTGGCCTTGGCCTGCCAGGCCTTCGAGTACGCGCCGAATACCTTCGACGGCTTGCCGTTTTTGGTCAGCACCTCGTCTTTGGCAAAAATCACCTGGTCCTTGAAGGCCTTGAATTCGGCCCCGGCCTTTTCGGCGAGCTGGGCCACGGCCGCGTCGCGGGTGGTGGCGTAGGGCTCGTAGTCTTCGTTGGTGTAGATGGCGGCCACGTCGTAGTCTTTCAGCAGCTGCTTGAACACGGTTTCTACCTTGCCGTGCCGGGCCAAAAAGCCGCCCCCGGCCTCTTTGGCCTCGTCGGCTAGGCGCTCTACGTGGTCGAAGATGAAGGTGAGCCGGGCGTCCTTTTTGTCCAGCTTTTCGAGGATGGTTTCGTCGTAGATGAACAGTGGTAGCACGGGGTGCCCGCTTTGCAGGGCGGCGGCCAGGCCCGCATTGTCTTGGAAGCGCAGGTCGCGCCGGTGCCAGAAGAGGGTAATTTTCATAGGTGTATGTTGAGTGTAGCTTGGACTTTGTAGTCCGAGCGCTCGCGCAACGAGCATCCACGTAAGGGGGCGTTTGGTAGGCTAAGCGAAAGAGTAGGCAAACTGCTCAGGCGCAACTGCTCGCTGCGCGAGCGCTCGGACTACAAAGTCCAAGCTACTTACTTACTTTAACTTGCCCATGCCGCCGTCCACGGCCAGCGTCTGGCCGGTGATGAAGGTGGCTTGTTCGGAGAGCAGGAACGCGGCCATACTGGCCAGGTCGGCGGGGCGGCCCACGCGCTGCAAGGGGTGGCGCTTGGCGCCGGCCTCGGCTTTTTCGGGGGTGTTGAGCAGGGCGGCGGCCAGCGGGGTGTCGGTGAGGCTGGGGGCCAGGCAATTGACGCGCACATTGCTGGCGGCGTACTCGGCGGCCAGGGCGCGGGTGAGGCCCTCCACGGCGGCCTTGGCCGTGGCGATGCTGGTGTGGAAGCTCATGCCCACCGCCGCGGCCACCGTGCTGAACAGCACCACGCTGGCCCCGTTTTCGGCTTTCTTGAGGCGCTTGATGGTGGCTTGCAGCACCTGCACCGCGCCCAGCACGTTCAGCTCAAAGTCGGCCCGGAAATCCTCGACCGGCACCCGCTCGAAGGGCCGCAGCTTGATGGAGCCGGGGCAGTACACGAGGCCGTGCAGCACGTCGGGCAGCGCGTCGAAGGCCGTGCCCACGGGCTGCGTCGCATCATACGTGAGGTGGGTGGTGCCGAGGGCGGCCAGCTCGGGCGAGAGGTGGCGCGAGGCGGTAAAGAGCGTGGCACCGGCCGCCTGCAGGGCCTGGGCGGTGGCCAGCCCGATGCCGGACGAGGCCCCCACGAGGAGAATGTTTTTGCCAGTAAAAGTCACGGCGACGAAAGAATAAGCGGTAAAGCTTGGCTAACGGCCGGGCTGGGGCAAGGTTGTTTACACCGCGAACGGATTGACGACTGTCAGCGTGCCTTCGATAAGCTGGCCCGCGTGCAGGTCTTCCGAATACAACGTTTCGCAGCCGCACTCCAGCGCGGCGGCCACGATGAGCGCATCAAACCACGAGAAGCCGTAGCGGTGGGCCAGCCGCGTGGCGTGGGCAATGATGGCGGAGCTGGTTTTATAGACGTTGAAGTCCTGCACCAACTCATTCAGCGCGGTTTCTACGTCGGGCCACGCCGTTTTCAGCTTGCGGTGGTAAACGTTGGAAAACCCGATGAGCACCTGCGTGGAAAGCCAAACGTCCGGCGTTTTGAAAAGGACTAGCGCCTGCGCTTGCTTTACTGGCTCGTAGCTGGCGTAAGCGTAGATTAAGACGTTAGTGTCCAGAAAGATTCTAGCGCTCATTTGCCTCTTCGCGGTTAAACTTGAAGCCACGAGTATCAACGCTTACCGCGTTAAACGTGCGTTGTTCGGGGGGAAGTGCCCGGTTGGGGTAAGCCTCTTGCATGGTTAGCACGCCCATCAGCTGCAAGTCTTCCAGCAAGCGGCGGGCGTGTTCGTTTTGGAGGGTGACAGTGAGCGTTTCCATATAGAGCAAAGGATTAGACTGCTAAGCTACGCTGAACAGCTGTTATCCGTTCCTCAGTCTGCCGTTTCGACCTCGGCCGCCGCCGCCACCTTCGGCCGGCGGCCTACCAGCCACACGCCCAAGAAGATAATGGCCGCCTGCCAGGCTTTATCGAAGGTGACGGCATCGGTGCCCAGGGCCACCGCGATGAGCACCACCAGCACCTGCTGCACGTAGATGTACACCCCCGACAAGGCCGGCGAGGCGTATTTCAGGGCCCAGTTGTTGAGCAGATAGGCCAGGATGGTGAGAAACACCACCATGTAGCCCAGCTCGGCCCAGATTTTCAAGGTAAAGCGGCCGTAATCGGTAGCGATGGCGTCGGGCAAACCCAGCGGCAGCACCACCACCACGCCCACCAAAAAGCAGCGCGCCAGCACCGTAAAGGCGTGGTACTTGCGCATGAGCGGCCCCACCAGCACCACGTAGAGCCCGAACACGGCCGCGTTGCAGAGCAGGTATAAGTTGCCCAGCAGCGGGTTGGCGGCGGCGTGGCCGGCCGCAGGGCGGCTCAAAATGAGCAGCGCCGCGCCCAGCGTGCCCAGCCCCACGCCCAGCAGGCGCGCCGGCGTGAGGCGCTCGCCCAGCAGCGCGGCCGAGGCCAGCACCACCACGATGGGCGTCAGGGTTTGCAGCAGCGCCGCATTGATGGGCGTAGTCAGGGCCAGCCCTTTGAAGAAGGCCAATTGATTGACCCCGATGCCCAAAATGCCGCACGCGATGGCCCGCCACGTATCGGCCCCGGCCGCGATGCGCTCGTGCGGGGCCGCCCAGCGCTTGAGCAGCGCGAACACCAGCGCCGCCCCCACGATGCGCCACACCACCGCCGCCTGCGGCAAAATGTAGGCGGGCATCAGGTCTTTGGCCAGGCTGTAGGTGGCGGCGTAGATGAGCGCGGCCCCGAACAGGGCGGCGTGAATGCGAAAGGGGGACATGGGTAGTACGTAGAAGGCGCTTGTCATTGCGAGCGCAGCGAAGCAATCGCACCCGAAGAGCGTGCCAGCACAAATCCCAACGCGCTCGTAATTGTTCTAACGCCCCGCTCGGGTGCGATTGCTTCGTTGCGCTCGCAATGACAAGCGTCTTCTACGTACCAAGCCTTAAAACATGCCTTCCCTCTTCGATACCCCCACCACCGCCCCGCTCGCCGAGCGCCGCCGCCCCCGCCGCCTGCCCGACTACGCCGGCCAGACGCACCTGCTGGGCGAGGGCGGCGTGCTGCGCCGCTATTTGGCCGCTGGGCGGCTGCCCTCGCTGCTACTCTGGGGGCCGCCGGGCGTGGGCAAAACCACCCTGGCCCTGCTGCTGGCCGAGGAGCTGAAGCGGCCCTTCGCCATGCTTTCGGCCATCAGCGCGGGCGTGAAGGACGTGCGCGAGGTGATTGAAAAGGCCCGCAAGCAGGCGGGCACCATCCTCTTTATTGACGAGATACACCGCTTTTCGAAGGCGCAGCAGGATGCTTTGCTGGGCGCCGTGGAGCAGGGCGTGGTCACGCTCATCGGGGCCACTACCGAAAACCCGTCTTTTGAGGTGATTCCGGCCCTGCTCTCGCGCTGCCAGGTCTACACCTTGCAGGCGCTGGGGGCCGATACGCTGCGCGAAATCGTGCGCCGGGCACTGGCCGAGGATGAGATTCTGAAAAAGATTCCGGTCGATGTCGTGGAAGACCACGCCCTGCTGGCCCTGAGTGGGGGCGACGCTCGCAAGCTGCTCGGCCTGCTGGAGCTGGTGGTGGAAGGTACCGCCCCCGACCCCGCCACCGGCCGCGTGCAGCTTACCGACGCGGCCGTGCAGCGCACCGCCCAGCGCCCCATCGCGCGCTACGACAAGGGCGGCGAGATGCACTACGACGTGGTGTCGGCCTTTATCAAGAGCATCCGGGGCTCGGACCCCAACGCCGCGCTCTACTACCTGGCCGTGATGCTGGAGGGCGGCGAAGACGTGAAGTTTATCGCCCGCCGCTTGCTCATCCTGGCTAGTGAAGACATCGGCAACGCCAACCCCAATGCCCTGCTGCTGGCCACGAGCTGCTTTCAGGCCTGCACCTTCATCGGCCTGCCCGAATCCGATTTGATTCTCAGCCAGACCGTGATTTACCTGGCCACCTCGCCCAAGAGCAACGCCGCCTACTCGGCCATCAGGGCGGCGCAGGCGCTGGTGCGGCAGCAGGGCGTGAACCCCGTGCCGGTGCCCTTGCGCAACGCGCCCACCAAGCTCATGAAGGAGCTGGGCTACGGCGATGCCTATCAGTACTCGCACCACGGCGCGGGCAACTTCGCCTACCAAGAGTTTATGCCCGAGGCCCTGGCCGGCACCCGCTTCTACGACCCCGGCGACAACCCCGCCGAAGCCAAAATACGCGAGCGCCTGCGCGCCTGGTGGCAGGAGAAGTACAGTTATTAAGCCAAAGGCGTCTTGCAGACCTGTAAAAGTGTTTTGCAGGTCTGCAAGACGCCTTTGCAGGT
>JAKONR010000157.1 GCA_022701825.1 Hymenobacteraceae bacterium
CGAATCTGGCCCATCGGGGTCAGAATCTCAGCGTAATTTTTCTCGGGAGCCAGGTTTTGCAAAGCCAGCTCCGACGGCAGCTCAATATTCACGCTCAAGCGGTCGGCGTAGAGGCCGGCTTCCTGAATCAATTCGGGCGAGGCACCCGGAATGGTTTTGACGTGGATGTAGCCGTTGAAATTGTGCTCGGTGCGCAGCTTCTTCACGATGCGCACCAAGCGCTCCATCGTGTAGTCGGGCGACGAGAAGATACCGCTGCTCAAAAACAAGCCTTCGATGTAGTTGCGGCGGTAGAAGTTGATGGTCAAATCCACCACTTCCTCCACCGTGAAGGCGGCGCGCTTCACGTCGTTGGAGCGGCGCGACACGCAGTAGGCGCAGTCGAAAATGCAGTGATTAGTGAGCAGGATTTTGAGCAGACTCACGCAGCGGCCATCCTCGGTGTAGCTGTGGCAGATGCCCATGCCTTCGGCGTTGCCGAGGCCCTTCTGCTCATTTTTGCGCTTGCCACCGCTGCTGCTGCACGATACATCGTACTTGGCGGCGTCGGCTAGTATGCTTAGCTTTTCCTGGATGCGCTCGTTCATGCTGACTAAGACAATTAGCTGGGGTAAAAGTAGGCGGTGCTCGCCAGATTAGCAAGCACTCCACAAGCTAATTTTCTTGGAAATGGTTCCGCCGGCGGGGTGGCGTGGGGCGGGTTTTGGGTGGCCGCTACGCCGGCACCCGGCCGCGCCCACGCGGCGCCGGGCGCGCGCCGCGCAACTACTTGTCCCAACGTGCTTGGTGGGGAAATTTTAGTGCTGCTCGCCCCGTTGCAGTAACTTGCGCGGCGCGCCCTATGCCCAGGCTTTTCACCTTTCGTCTTCTCTTTTTGCTAAGCTGGCTGCTGGCTTTCGGCACCGGGCGGGCGGCGCGTGCCCAGGAGTTTTCACCGCGCCTGGCGGTGCCGCCCGACTCGCTGCGCGCCGCCGAGCAGGCCGAAAGCCTGCCCACTGACTCGCTGGGCCGCCGCTTCGACGAGGAGCGCGTGCGCCTGAATTTACAGCGCTTCACACAGCGCAAAACCATTGCGGGGCGGGCGGTGCAGGCGTTTTTTCGGCTCTCGCGGCCCCGCGAAGAAGACCACGGCCTCGATGCGGTACTACTCAACCGGCAGTTCGACCAGCACAATTTTAAGATTGTGCGCCGCGTCAGCATCACGCCCTTTGATGCCTTCGGCTACAGCCTCAACGACTCGCTGCGGCAGCCGCGTACCTTCCTCGAAAAGTCGGGCAACGCCATCCATATTCGCACCGCGCCGAGCCGCATTCGGCAGCTGCTGCTGTTTCGGCCGGGGCAGCCGCTGCTGCCCCAGGCCCTGGCCGAAAGCGAGCGCCTACTGCGCCAAACCGACGAGCTGCTCGACGCCCGCGTGCTCGTGAACGAGCTGACCGCCAGCCGCGACAGCGTGGACATCTTGGTGTACACTACCGACGTGTTCAGCATCAACGCGGGCTTCGACGTGCGCAGCGCCACCGAGGCCATCGTGACGGCCGGCGACCGCAACTTTTTGGGCCTCGGCCACCAGCTCGACAACCGCTACCAGTACGGCCGCGACCTGCCCCAAACCTGGGGCTACGAGGGCACGTACCAGGTGCCGTTTCGCAATTTCGTGTACGCCAAGGGCTACTATTTCAACGAGTTCGAGTCGCACTCGGGCGGCGTGTCGGTACAGCGCGATTTCTACTCGCCCAGCGCCCGCTGGGCCGGCGCGCTCTCCTCCGATGTCATCAACCAGCGCCTCGTGCTGCCCCGCGATGCCCCGCCGCGCGAGGGCGAGCAGCCCAATTTTCAGTTTCGCTCCTACACCAGCCACAGCCTGTGGGTAGGCCGCGCCCTGCGCCTGCGCTCCTACGACCTGGGCTACGAAAACCCCGGCCGCCTCATCATCGCGGGCAGCGTGCGCCACGAAGACCACACCACCAACCCCACCAACACCCCCGACGACCGCACCCGCACCACCGTGCTCGGCACGGTGGGCTACTCGGTGCGCCGCTACTACAAGGACAAGTATTTGTTTGGCTTTGGGCGCACCGAAGACGTGCCGGCCGGCACGCTGCTCAGCTTCACGGCGGGCTACGAGAACAATGCCGTGAGCCCGCGCCACTACTTCGACGCCCGCATTGCCACGGCCGGCTACTCGCTGCGGCAGGGCTACCTCTACGGCAGCCTCGATTTTGGCACCTTCAAGCGGGCCGGCCGCGGCGGCTGGGAGCAGGGCCTGCTCACCAGCCAGGTACTGTACTTTACGCGGCGCTACCGCCTGGGTAGCTACCAGCTTCGCAACCTAGTTTCTACCCGCCTCGCGGCGGGCTTCAACCGCTACCCCGCCGAGGTGCTGCTCAGCGGCCTGGGGGGCGTGGCGGGGGCGGTGCGGGGCTTCCAGCCCCAGGGCCAGATTTTGCCCACCAGCCGCTTCGTGGCCAGCTACGAGGGCACCGTGTACACGCCGCTCTCGCTGCTGGGCTTTCGCATGGCCATCCTGGGTTTTGCCGACATGGCCTTTATCAACCAGCGCATTGGCGGGGGCTCGCCTTTTGGGGCCGAGGCGCCCTACACCGGCTTCGGCATCGGCTTCCGCTTTCGCAACGAGCTGACGGTGCTGCGCACGTTCCAGATTTTGCTGGGCTTTTATCCGCGCGGCCAGCTCACGCCCAACGGCCTGCGCCTGTTCGAGACCAACCGCGACTCGTACCAGTTTGCCGATTTCAGCTTCGGCCAGCCCAGCGTGGTGCGCTACGATTATCAGTAAAATTTGGGGTAGGGTAAGCTTTAGCTTGCCAGCGCGCCAGCGCAATATGCAGGTTGAGCTCCCCGCCCCAGCCGGGCAAAAAACCTCCACCGTATTCAGCCAGCTGGCGCAAAATACCGTACTGCGCCAAGGCCGCTGGCAAGCTAACGCTTACCCTACAGCAAACATTTCCCCCGCCATTCGGTTGTTCACAATTAAATAACTCAAAGCCGTTTCCCGGTTTTTCTTTCGAAATGTCCCAATCCCCGCTTTTTACGCCTTTTCAAGTAGGCGCCATCACTGCCCCCAACCGCCTGGCCCTGGCCCCCATGACGCGCAGCCGCGCCAAAAACCCCGGCAACGTGCCCACCGACTCGGTGGTGAAATACTACGTGCAGCGCGCCTCGGCGGGCCTGCTCATCACCGAGGGCTCGCAGGTGTCGAAGCAGGGCGTGGGCTACATCGACACGCCCGGCATCCACAGCGCCGAGCAGGTAGCGGGCTGGAAGAAAGTGACCGACGCGGTGCACGCCGCCGGCGGCCGCATCTTCATGCAGCTCTGGCACGTGGGCGCCATTTCGCACCCCTTCTTTCATAATGGCGAGCTGCCCGTGGCCCCGTCGGCCGTGCAGCCGCAGGGTGTAAAAGCCTTCACGGGTAAGGGTATGGAGGAAATTCCGACACCCCGTGCCCTCGAAACCAGCGAGGTAAAGGCCGTGGTCGAAGATTTCCGCAAGGCCGCTGAAAATGCCAAAGCCGCCGGCTTCGACGGCGTCGAAATCCACGGCGCCAACGGCTATTTGGTCGACCAGTTCATCCAGAGCAGCACCAACCAGCGCACCGACGAGTACGGCGGCAGCGTGGAGAACCGCGCCCGCTTTGCCCTCGAAGTAGTGCAGGCCGCGGTGGACGTGCTCGGGGCCGACCGCGTGGGCATTCGCCTCTCGCCCACCGGCACCACGGGCGGCATCCACGACGAAAATCGGCTGGCCACGTTCAGCTACGTTACGGAGCAGCTCAACAAGTTCGGCCTAGCCTACCTGCACGTGATTGAGGCGCTGCCCGGCCACCCCATGGCCGCCAAAGCCGGCCAGGAGCCGGTAGGCCCGGCGCTGCGCCGCGCTTTCACCGGCCCCTTCATTCTGAACGGCGGCTACACCCAGGAAACGGCCGAAAAAGCCCTCGAAAACAACGAGGCCGACCTCATTGCCTTCGGCGTGCCCTACATCGCCAATCCCGACCTGGTGGAGCGCTTCGAGCAGGGCGCGGCCCTCAACCAGCCCGACCCGGCCACCTTCTACGGCGGCGACGACCACGGCTACATCGACTACCCGTCGCTGCAAGAGCAAGAAATTGAGCAGGACATTGTGCAGAAGTAAGCGCAGTTTTTTGGTCGCCTAAAAAGCGCCCTGGCTTTGGCCGGGGCGCTTTTTTTATACCAGCCGGCTCCGGTTTAGCCGTGCCGATATAGCCAGCGGAGGTCGGCAATGCCCCCGGTTGGCCAGGGTTTGGGGGCACTCATCGAAGGCATTGCCTATCCGCGTCAGTGGGCCATTGCCACCCCGGTCGGCACAAAAAAATGTTATTATTTTAATATTCAGTTCAGGTTATTACTTACTTGACCACTATCTTGGCCGCCGTATTTCAACTTCCTCAGTACCACCTGCCTATTCATTCACCTTTACTACCAAGTATGCTTGCAAAAAATACCCTTCTAAACCAGCCGGGCTCGCCAGCGCGGCCGGGGGCGGCGGCCCACTCATCGTTATGGAGCCGGGCGGCTAGTTGGCTGCTGGCCTGGCTGCTACTGGCCGGGGCGGCCCATGCCCAAAGCCTGCCCTGGCAGCAGGCCCAGGCCCTGGGCGGCAGCGGCGGCGCGTTTGCCGTGGCCCACGATGACCTGGGCGACGAGTACGTGGCGGGCAATTTCAGCGGCACGCTCGTTATTGGCGGCACCACGCTGGTGCCGCAGGGCAGCGGCCAGATATTCATTGCCAAGCGCAGCGCGGCGGGCGTGTGGCTGTGGGCGCGGCGGGCGGGCACTACCGTCAGCAACGGCAACGACATTGGCTACCGGCTGGCCGTGGTGGGCAGCGGCGCGTCGGCGCAGGTGTTCTTGTCGGGGCGCTACATGACGACCACGAACTCCACGGCCGATTTTGGGCCCTTCACGCTGAGCGGCTACGCGAGTGGCATCGCCACGGCCGACATTTTCGTGGCCGCCCTCGATGGCAACGGCACCTGGCTGTGGGCGCGCCGCGCCGGCAGCGCGGGCGGGCACGACTTTGCGCCCGGCCTGGCCGTGGCGGGCAGCGGGGCCAGCGCCCAGGTATTCATCACGGGCTATTGCAGCACCAGCACCACCGTACCCATGCAGTTTGGCACTATTTCGCTGCCGGGCTACAGCACCTCCATTGGCAACGACCTGTTTGTGGCCTCGCTCGATGCCGGCGGCAACTGGCTGTGGGCGCGCCGCGCGGGCAGCCCGCTGGGCACGGCTGGCACCGCCGACGAGATGGCCGACAACCTGGTCGTGACCGGCAGCGGGGCCTCGGCCCGCGTCTTCATGTTTGGCACCTACTACGCCAGCAACGCTACCTCGGCCGAGTTTGGGCCTTTCCTGCTGGGAGGCATCGGCACCTCGGCCAGCCCCGACATTTTCGTGGCCGCGCTCGACGCCAGCGGCACCTGGCTGTGGGCGCGGCGCGCCGGCAGTGCGGGCTACGACTTCTGCTACGGCGCGTGCGGCACGGGCAGCGGGGCCAGCACCCGCCTCTACCTGACCGGCTCGTACAGCGGCAGCACCAGCGCCCTGGCTGTTTTTGGCACTACCACGCTGGCCGGCTACAGCCCCGGCGGCGGCATCGATGGTTTCGTATCGGCCCTCGATGGCAATGGCAACTGGCTATGGGCCAAGCGCATGGGCGGCAGCACCGGCGAAGACGCCGGCTGGGGCATCGACGTGGCCGGGCGCGGCCCCACGGCCCGCCTCTACGTGGGCGGCTGGTACGTGGCCAACCTGGGCACCACCATCGACGTGGGCGGCCAAAACCTGGGGGGCTTCGGCTCCACGGACGGCACCGACGTGTTTGTGGCGGCCCTCGACACGGCCGGCAACTGGAAGGCGGCGCAGCGCGGCGGCGGCCCCAACGGCGACCACATCTTCGCGCTCAGCGTGGTGGAGCAGGCCTGCAACGACCGCGTAACGGTGGTGGGTGACTTCACCAACTCGCTGGCGCTGGGCGGCATCTCGCTCACGCGTGCCGGGGGCACGCCCTGGGTCGGCACCCTGCTGGCCCCCAACCCCGGCCCCACCGTGAGCGCCATCGCCGGCCCGGCCGTGGTGTGCGATTTCAGCCAGCCCGTGCAGTACAGCGTGCCCGGCGCGGCGGGCGTCGGCTACCAGTGGGTGATAACGGGCGGCACCGTGGCGGCGGGCCAGGGCACCAGCCAAGTCACGGTGCAGTTTAGCGCCGGGGCCACCAGCTACGTCGTGCAGGTAACGCCCACCGCGGGCACCTGCACGGGCGCGCCCGTGCGCCGCACCATCAGCCTCGACGCCCCCACCGCTTCCCTCACGGTGGCCTCAGTCGAAGAAACCGATAATTCGCGCGTGACGCTCAACCCTCTGGCTACCAGCAGCAGTGCTACCGGCACGGTGCAGATATGGCGGCGCGCGGCCGGCGTGGGCAGCTTTGCGCAGGTGGGCACGGTGCCCGCCACGGCCACCACCTTCACCGACACCGGCCTCAACACGGCGGGCACTTCCTACGAGTACCGCCTCGAAACGCCCACTGCCTGCGGCACCACCGTGCGCAGCGCTACCGTCCAGACCATCCGGCTGGAGGCCAGCAACGCCGGCACCACCGGCACGGGCGGCCCCAACCAGGGCAGCACGCAGCTGCGCTGGAATGCCTACGTGGGCTTTGGGGTGCAGAGCTACCTTATTTACCGGCGGCTCGATAGCGGCACCTGGCAGCTGCTCAGCACCGTAGCCAGCACTACCCTGGCGGCCACCGTGCCCAACCTGGCGGCCAGCACCCCGGCCACGGGCGCGGGTTTTGGGCAGGAGTTTCGGGTAGTGGCCGTGGGCGCGGGCGCGTTGCGGGCCAACTCCAACTCGGTCCGCGTTGAGTTTGAGAACCCCGTGCGCGCCTACAACATCATCACGCCCAACGGCGACAACCTCAACGACGTGTTTGTGGTCGACAACATCACGCTCTACCCCGGCAACGACCTGCGCATCTTCAACCGCTGGGGCCGCGAGGTATTCGCGGCTACCAACTACCAGAACAACTGGGGCAGCGCCGCCGACGTGCAGGCCGGCACCTACTACTACCTGCTCACGGTGCCCGCCCGGGGCACCGTAAAGGGCTGGGTAGATGTAGTTAAATAGACACTACCTGCGCTGGCTTGGCACAAAGCGGGCGAAAAAACCACTGTTCGGGACGAGCGAGGCCAGTTGCTAACCCACCCAGGTTGCTTCCTTGGCAACCTCGCGCGCGGGCACAAAAAAGCCGGCTTTCAGCCGGCTTTTTTGTGCCCGCGCCGCACCCCGCCCCCACGCCGACGGGCGTGCCGGGCGGGATAGCTGGCTGGTGCCGCCAGCCGTTGAGTCGACGCATTGTGGGCAACATATACTAATTTTTATAAAATCATTTTCTAGGTTAATTATCTTTTTTACAGCTAATTGCGCAATACAATCCTTGAGGGGTAGATTATGATTTTACACAATTAAAACTTTCACAACCATAATCGTGTACTTATCAGCGCAATGACTCACTCTTCTGACCCCGCCTGCAACCCCCTGCTGAAGCTGGATAATCAGCTTTGCTTTTCCGTTTACGCGCTCTCGCGTCTCATCACTAAAACGTACCAAAAGCTACTCGAAGACCTCGACGTGACCTACCCGCAGTACCTGGTGCTGCTGCTGCTGTGGGAGCACGAGGCCCTGACCGTGAAGGAGCTAGGCACTAACCTGCTACTCGACTCGGGCACCCTCACCCCGTTGCTCAAGCGCATGGAGCAGCGCGGCTGGCTTAGCCGACGCCGCGCCGCGCGCGACGAGCGCTCCGTGATTGCTACCCTTCAGCCCGCTGGCCGGGCCCTGGAGCGGCAGGCCCAGGATATTCCGCACAAACTGAGCGTGTGCTTCGACATGACGCTCGCGCAGATAAACGAGCTGCACCGGCAGCTTCAGCCGCTCATCAACCGGCTGACCACCAAATAATTTTCACTTTTTTTCTCCTTTCTTGACTGCCATGAGCATTCAACGCTTGTACACGGCGAAAGCCACTGCTACCGGCGGCCGCGACGGCCGCGCCATTTCTTCCGACAACGTTATCGACCTGCCCCTGAGCACGCCCAAAGAAATGGGTGGCCCCGGCAAGGCCAACAGCACCAACCCCGAGCAGCTTTTTGCCGCCGGCTACGCGGCCTGCTTCGACGGTGCCCTCAACCTGGTGGCCCGCCTGGCCAAAACCCCCATCACGGGCAGCACCGTGGCGGCCGACGTGAGCTTTGGCAAAGACGGCGACAGCTACGGCCTGGCCGTAGATTTGAAAGTGAACCTGCCCGGCTTCGAGCAGGCCCGGGCCGAAGAGCTGGTGGCCCAGGCCCACCAGGTATGCCCCTACTCGCGCGCCACGCGCGGCAACATCGAGGTGAACCTCAGCACCACGACCAACGGCTAAGTACCGGGGTAGTTGCAAGCCAGAAAGGCCAGTTTTCGCTCCGAAAACTGGCCTTTCTGGCTTGCGCACTGGTTAGGCAGCGGCTGGCTTACTCCACAAACACGACCGGAATGGTGCAGGACACCCGTACCGGCTGGCCGTGCTGGCGGGCGGGCTGCCAGGCAGGCATGTGCCAGATTAGGCGCAGGGCTTCCTCGTTCAGCAGCTTGTGGGGGCCGCGCAGCACCGTGGCGTAGGTCACGAGGCCGTTGGCCCCCAGCACAAAGTTCACCATTACCTTGCCGGTAGCGTGCTGGCGCAGGGCTTCGGCCGGGTAGCGCAGGTTTTTCTTTAGGTAGGCGCTGAATGCGGCCTCACCGCCCGTAAACTGCGGCAGCACCTGGGGGTTGATGAAGATAGAATCGGCTTTGAACAGCGGGGCAGCGGCCGTGGGCGCGGCGGGCGCAGCCGGGGCGGCGGCGGGGGTAGCCTTGGCCAGGGCCGGGCCGCTCGTTTGGGCGGGCAGCACCACGGCGGCCAGGCGAGGGGTGGCCTGCTGGGCCGCCGCCGAGCCAATGGCACTCAAGCCAAGCAGGGCTACACAACGCAAGAAATAAGATGCCATAAAACGTTAGCGTAAAGTGCAACTATAGATAGCGGTAATAACAACATAAGCATCCAAATATACTACCCATAACGCGCACGTCCCTAGCCCTTTCGCTCAACTACGGTCGATTCTTTTAATTACCCTAAAAGTTCTTCTTTTAACCTAACAAACCAGCGGCTACCGGGCCGGCGCTACCTTCGCCGCGTTTCATTACCGCGCACCCCGCCCTTCCCCTATGCTTCACCTCGGCGATTTTAACGACCTCGAAATAGCCCGCGAAGTCAGCATCGGCTTCTACCTCACCAGCGACGACGGCGACCTGCTGCTGCCCGAAAAGTACCGCCCCGTGGGCGCGCACGT
>JAKONR010000164.1 GCA_022701825.1 Hymenobacteraceae bacterium
AGCCACTGGTCGAGCTCAATCACGTTTTCCGCGCCCAAGTACTGCTCGGCAGCGGCGCGCACGCGGGCCGTCACGGCGGGGTTGTTGTCGAGGCAGGGGTAGCCGCGGCGGATTTCCAACTCGCACATCGCGCCCATGCTGGCGGCCAGGCCTTCGCAGAGCTGCCGCAGGTGCCGGTGGGCCTCGTCGCGCCACGCCTCGTCGAGGGTGCGGAAGGTGCCTTCAATGTACACCTCGTCGGGGATGACGTTGGTGGCGCCATTAGCGATGACCTTGCCAAAGCTCAGCACGGACGGCATTTTGGGGTTGGCGCGGCGGCTCACTATCTGTTGGGCCGCCACAATGAGGTGGGCGGCCACCAGCACCGGGTCGAGGTTGAGCTCGGGCATGGCCCCGTGCCCGCCCTTGCCTTTTATGCGCAGGTACAGCTCGTCGGTGCTGGCCATGTAGCGGCCCGGCCGCAGCCCTATCTGCCCCACCGGCAGCCTGGGGAACACGTGCTGCCCGAGTATCTCGGCCGGGGCGGGGTTTTCGAGCACGCCGTCTTTTATCATCAGCGAGGCCCCGCCCGGCAGCAGCTCCTCGCCGGGCTGAAACACGAGTTTCACGGTGCCCATGAACTCATCCTTGAGCTCCGTCAGCAGCCGCGCCGCGCCCAGCAGGCAAGTGGTGTGCACGTCGTGGCCGCAGGCGTGCATCACGCCGGGGTTGGTCGATTTGTAGGGCACGTCGCTCAGCTCCTGGATGGGCAGCGCGTCCATGTCGGCGCGCAGGGCCACCACCGGCCCACCCGCCCGCCCCTCGATGAGGGCTACCACGCCGGTGCCCGCCACGGCGTAGGGCTGCAAGCCCATTTCGGTCAGCTTTTGGGTCACGAAGGCCGCCGTTTCGGTTTCCTTAAACGACAGCTCGGGGTGGGCGTGCAGGTGGTGGCGCAGGGCTATAAGCTCGGGAGCAAGGGCAGCCGCGCGGGTTTTAAGAGTAGCTAGCATGGCATGTAAAACGGAGTGGCACTCCGTTTTCGCGTCTGGGCAAGACCTAACGTGAACGGAGTGCCACTCCGTTTTACAGCCTGGCTACGGCGTTTTATTGAGCAGCACCTGCATGGGCTCCAGCTCGGCCTTGGGCGCAAACTGGCGCACGCGGGCCAGGCCGCGGGCCGCGTCGAGCTTGGTGATGTAGTCGCCGATGTAGAGCCGGTACACGGGCTGCTTGAAGGTGAGGTAGTCGGTTTCCTCGGGGTAGCGGCCGATTATCTGGCGGCGGATGGTCATGGCCTGCTCGCGCTCCAGCCCCAGGTACACCCGAATGCGGTAGCCGCTGGTGTACTTCACGTTTTGGTTGGTGAAGGCCTGGTCGCGCAGGCGCTGCTCTAGCTGGGCCGTCACGGCGTTGGTGGGCACGGGGGCCGTTTTGGGCGCGGGCGGGGCGGCCGGGCGGGGCGCAGCAGCCGTGGGGCCAGGCGCGGGGGCCGCGCCGGCCGGGGCGAAGGTGGGCCGGTACTTGGTGAGGTCTTCGGCCGGGATGAGGGCCGTGGTTTTGCGCACGGTATCGGTAGGCGCGGGCGTGGTGGCCACGGGCGCGGTGGGGGCCGTGGTGGCGCAGGCCGCCAGCAGCGACAGGCTCAAAAGCAGCATAGCCTTAGGAGTGCGTAGGCTCATCGTCTTCAATAATAACCAGGCTGTTAGAAGTACCCAGGCGGTCGGCCCCGGCCGCCAGCAAAGCCAGCGCCTGCGCGCGGGTGCGGATGCCGCCGCTGGCTTTGATACGAACCTCCGGGGGCAGCACGCGGCGCAGCAGCGCCACGTCGGCCACCGACGCGCCCCGGCTGGCGAAGCCAGTGCTGGTTTTCACGAAATTGGCCCCGGCCTCGGCACAGAGGCGGGCGGCCGTTTCCATCTCCCCCTCGGTAAGCAGGGCAGTTTCGATAATGACTTTGAGTAGGGCGTCGTTTACGTCGCAGAGGTCGGCGAGGTCCTCAACCTCCGCCTTCACGGCGTCCCAATTGCCCGATTTCAGGGCCGAGATGTTCAGCACCAAATCCAGTTCGGTAGCGCCCTCTCCCAGGGCTATTTCCGCTTCGCGGAACTTCACCCGCGCGCTATTATACCCCAGCGGAAAGCCGATGACCGTGCACACGGCCACGCCCGAGCCGCTGAGCGCGCGGGCGGCCAGCGGCACGTAGCACGGCGGCACGCAGGCGCTGGCAAAGCCGTGCTGCCGGGCCTCGTGGCACAGCTGGGTTATCTGGGCTTCGGTGCAGTCGGGGCGCAGCAGCGTATGGTCGAGGTGGGCGGCGAGGTGAGGGGCGGGCATGGAACAAAGGTACGGCGGGGGTATCGGGTAGTTCGGGCAGGCAGGCGCTATCTAAGTAATCCTTACGTAGGCCACACATGGGTAAGGCTGGCTGGAAGCTATACGTACGCTACGCAGAAAATCATTCTCCCTAAGACAACGTCATACTCCCAGGTCTCCTTTTATATCAATAAAAAAGGCCTGCTTGCGCGGGCCTCTTCCATAACACGTTTTTGGGGTCATGCTATTCCACCAGCAACTGGCGCATGGCCAGGGTTTCGCCGGCCTGCACACGCACCAGATACGTACCAGTGGGGAGACCCACCAAGTTGAACTGGCACTCGGTGCCAGGAGTAGCTAGCTGCGTGCGTACTACCCGGCCCAGGGCGTCGAGTAGCGTGAGAGTGGCGGTACCTTTTGCGACCGGCACACGCACAGTGGCAGTGCCGTGGGCGGCCGGGTTAGGGTACAGGGCATCTTCGGCCAGTGTGGTAGTAGCACGGGCCGCCAGCGTAGCGCCCCCTATCTCTGCCAGAAAGCCGACATTGTTATTCGCACTGCCAGGAAGTAAGGGAACTGTCAGGCTGCCAAAGCTAGCGCTGGTACCACCTAAAGCACCAACTACGTAAAGGCCGCTGCCACTCGTGGCTAGCCCGGTGGCCTGGGCCCCACCAGCGCCACCGGCTGGCAGTGCCCAAGCAAAACTGGCTCCAGTGGCCGTTTCGACGATGCGCGCTGCAAAAGCATTGTATCCGTTGTAGGTATTCGTGCTGTTGTTGGTGACTACAGTAGCCCCGAAGCCGGCAGTAGCGCTGCTAAAGCTGCCCGCCACGTAGAGGCCGTTACTGCTAGCTACTATGGCCGTGGTGCTGTCGGTACTGGTGCCCCCGGCCTGCAGCGCCCAGCCATCGGTGGCGGCGGTGCCAGCATCGCTGAGCTTTGCTACAAATACGTCGCTGCTGAAAGCAGGCGAGCCGCTGGTTTGCGCCAGGGTGGTGGTACCGAAAGTGGCCGTAGCTCCCCTAAACTGCCCCGTCACGTATATGTCGGCCCCGCGCGCCGCCAGGCTGGTGGGGTATACCTGCGCCCCCCCAATGGGCTTCGACCAGCCAAAGCTGCCCGTATCGCTGAATTTGGCCACGAAGGCCGGAAAGCCGGTTACGTATACGCTGGAGCCACTCACGGCCAGGCCCCGCGGGTAGCCTTTCTTACCCGTTTGGCCAGCGGCTACCTGCTGCACCCAGGCCACCGACACGCTGGTATTCGCATCGGTAAGCTTGGCCACGTATAGCTCGCCTACGGTCGTATAGCCGGGTGCGGCATTGGTGAGGGTATAGGAGCCAAAATTGGCCGTGCCGGAGTTAAAAGCACCCGTGGCGTAAACGCTGCTACCCGCTACCGCCAGCGCCTGCACACCCGCGAAGCTTTCACCACCCAGCTGCTGCACCCACGCAAAGCTGCCGCTACTGCCGTTATCGGTCAGCTTGGCTACAAAGGCATTGTTGCCGATAGTGCTTGTGGTATAGGGGCCGAAGCTGGTGGAGCCAGCCCATACTACGCCACCGATATACATACTATTCCCATTCACAGCCAGCGTATTCACTTCTCCTCCACATGCTTGCGCCCACACGTATGCGTTTGTGGCGATATTCCATTTCGCCACAAACGTATTCAGCCCCGTGGTATAGCTGAGCGGCAGCGTCCCCAGCACGATAGCGCCGTAGTAGCTGCCAACTACATATAAGTTGCCGTTGCCATCGGCGGCTACGGCCCGCACCCGTGAGTAAGCCGCGTTTGCGTTGTTTATGGCCGTAACGGCCCGCCAGGCCGGGACTTGTGCCTGGGCGACAGCACTGGCAGCCAGAAGCCGCAACAGTAACCATATACTGCGTAATGTGATTTTCATGCGCTGAAAAGGTAAGCGTAACGAAGAAAAGTGATTGGGTACAGGCCGATGACCGAACACGCCCTTTAATGGTTGCGCGGCAGCTCTAAAATAGCGCGTCTTTTTCTTTACTAGCTATAGCTCCTTGTAAAGAATAAAAAAAGGCCCGCTTGCGCGGGCCTTTTTTTATTCTTTACAAGGAGCAGCCTTACGCCTCCTCCACCAGCACGCAGCGCTCGGCGGCGAGGTCTTCCTCTACGGCTTTGTATTTCACGTCGCGCTTGATGGTGCCATCCATGTACTGCACGGTCACCTTGTCGTTGCGGTTGGCTACCTTCTGGCTGCGGGCGGGCTCCTGCTTGATGGCGGGGGCCACGCCGATGCCCAGCTCGGCGGCCTGGTCGAGGTCTTCCTGGCCCGCGCCGAGGCTCACGTCCGACACGGCTTTTTCGGCCTTCAGCTTGGGCAGGGGCTCCACGATGTCATCTTCGTAGAAGAAATCGGGCTCGGCAAAGCCGGGCTCGGCGGCCACCGGCACGTCGGCCTTGAAGAGGAAGCCGCTGGTGCTGTGGTTGACCTTGCTGAGCATGCGCTTGAACAGCTCAAACGCCTCAAACTTGTACACTAACAGCGGGTCTTTCTGCTCGTACACCGCGTTTTGCACCACCTGCTTGAGGTCGTCCATCTGGCGCAGGTGCTGGGTCCAGGCCTCGTCGATGGTCGAGAGTACCGCGCCCTTTTCCATCTGCCGGATGATGTCGAGGCCGTTGCTGGCCTGTG
>JAKONR010000165.1 GCA_022701825.1 Hymenobacteraceae bacterium
GTGCAGGGCGTTGTCGTGGCGGTCGCCCCGGTCGAGGGTTACCACGCCACTGGCCAGGGCCGGCTGGTTGGCCAGCAGGCTGGCCGTGACGTTGGGCAGGGCCGGCGGGTTGGCTTGCACTTGGTAGGCGGCATTGTCGGTGCAGAGTAGCACGGTGCCGTTGGCCAGGCGCTCCAGCTCCACGGTGGGCACCCGGGGGCGGGGGCCGCCGGGCAGCAGTAGCTCTTGCTGCACGGCCCCGGTGCGGGCATCGAAGAAGGCCACGACGGGCTGGTAAGCCGCGTGGTCTGCCGTGGCTTTGGCCCCGGCCACCACCAGCAAGGGCTGGCCGCCCGCGCCCGGCACTAGCGCCGACTCGGCCGCCTGCCACGCGCTCGGCGGCGGCTGGTCGTTGCGGCCGGTTATGAGGGGGTCGGGTTGCAAGTCGGCAGTGGCCCGGTGGTGGCGCTCCCAGAGCGGGGCTCCCACTATCCAGAGCAGCCCCAGCGCCAGCGCGAGCAGCGCCCAGCGCACCCGGCGCCGCATCTCGGCGGGCGGAATATTCAGGAGCGGCGGCGGCGAGGCCGGCACCTGCCGGATGTTCACGTTGATGTCGTCGGTATCCAGAAAATACTCCGTACCGCAGTTAGCGCAGCGATAAGTATCGGGCTGAAGTACAGTCTTCTGGACACTGCCACACTTGGGGCACTGAATGGCTTTGAGCTGCTTGGCCATGCGGAGAGATGAGCCCGGCGACGGGCCGGGTAAGCTAGGGGCGCTTACGCGGCGGGCCAGCGGAGGTTCTTACCAGCTGTGGGTGGGGTGCCCGCTGGCGATTGAGCCAGGGGTGGCGGAGTCTTAGCCAGTAGTCTGGTGGGGTGGGTTGGTTGATTATCAGTCAATTAGGTTGATAAAGAATTTTCCCGCAGGACTGGAAACATGGCTTGATTCTCTGCTGGTTCGCTCACCTCTTTCGTAATCTTGCACGTCTATTTATAGCATGCATCTTACTATTATTTTCTTACTCGCCACCTTTTTGTATGCATCACATAATTTACTTGAGTTGTGCCGTTGCGCCATTTACCAGCGCGCAGCTGCAAGCCTTGCTCACGCTGGCGCATCGGCGCAACACCGAGCTCGCCATCACGGGTGTTCTGTTCTATGCCAATGAGCGGTTTATGCAGGTTTTAGAAGGGGAGGAAGAAGCCGTGCGAGCGCTGTACGAACTAATTAAACGTGACCCCCGCCACCACTCCGTCATTGCGTATGCCGACAAGCCGATTGTTGAGCGCAGCTTTGGCGAGTGGGCCATGGCTTTTCAGCCCAGCAGCCCGCAGCAGGTACTGCAACTAGCCGGCTACCTGGGGCCCACAGACGTGACCGTTGAGGTAGCTGGCTTATCCCCAAAAGATAAGAACCTCTTTGACTTGCTGCGCTCCTTTACACTACCTTAAAAGCGGCTCCTCACACCATCGCCTGCGAGCAGCAAGCGAAGCCGCGCCCGGACTTCCGCTCCTCTTGGCACTCGGCTAAAGTCTTAGCCTCATTTCGCCAAACCGCATTGAATAATTCATTCGCAAACTGTTGCAGCACAACCTTCTCGCTCAGTACGGTGGGGCCCACCAGTGCCCATGCCTAGCCAAATGCCCACGGCCATGCCGTAGCGGCGTTGCCTCTATAGGATTAGCGGCATAGGACGTTCTATGCCAACTCGCCCGTGAGCGTTGCGGCTACTGCCGGCTGGGTCTGCTTGGCAGTTGGCTGAGGCTTCCGCTTGTGTTTCTTTTGCAGCTTATTGAGCCAGATAATGACGCCTGTAACGGGCAGGCTGGTGGCAATAAGGCAGGCGATGAAATATAGAATTTTGGAGAACGTGCCGTACACATCACCGATGTGCAGCGGCCGAATGAGGGCCACCAATTGCTCGTTCCAGGGCTTGGTGGCAAAAATATCGGCCTTGAGCACGGCCCCGCTGTATTGGTCGAGGGTGAGGCGGTCGGAGGCGGCCAGCGTGAAAAAGCCAGTCGGCGTTTTGTAGATAGTGGCCGCGCCTGCGGGGCCTTGGGGCAGTGTGAGGCGCACTACACCGGGCTGGGGTAGCTGGCGGGTAGTGAGGGCCAGAAAGTCGTCGGCCGAGAGCGTGCGACCGGGCGTGGCGGGCAAGGTGGAAGGCAGCGGCTTTTCACCCCGGAAGCCAAATACCTTGGCCCCAAGCAGGGCGCTGGCCCCGTTGCGGTACCACTCAAACGACCAGCACAACCCCGTGAGGGCCATTACTGTGAGCAGGGCGAAGCTGTAGAACCCTAGGGTGTTGTGCAGGTCGTGGTTGATGCGCTTCCAGTTGGCGTCCCATTTGATGTTGAAGCCCGGCTTCCACATCTTCCAGTTGCGCCACTGCTTGAGCTTGGCCGGTGCCCATAGCACCAAGCCGCTGATTTCGAGCACCAGGAAAATAATGGTCGAGATACCCACAATTACCTGGCCCACGCCGCCCTCAATAAGTAGCCAGCGGTGCAGGCCCATCACACCGAAAAAGAACTTCGACAGCCCAGTATCTACGTTGCCTTGCACGGCGCCGGTGTAGGGGTTTACGAGCAGGGTTTGCGTGTCGTGGTTGCGGCCGTGGCCATCTTTTTTGCCTTTGTTGCCCTTACCGCGGGCGCCTTTAGGGCCGTGGCCTTTGCTGCCAGCGCGGGTCTCCTCAGCGCGTTCCTTGGCTTCTTCGGCCAGCTGGCGCTTGAGGGCGGCTTTGGTGGTGAGAGTGAGCGTCCAGGCGTGGTCCGCCGTCTGCGGCACCACCAGGGCCGTGACCTG
>JAKONR010000216.1 GCA_022701825.1 Hymenobacteraceae bacterium
GGCCACTACTACCGGGGCCGATGGCCTGGCCCTGCTGGCCGAGCTAAAGGCGCTGGCCCCGCAGGTGCCCGTGGTGTTGCTCACGGGCTGGGGCAGCATCGGGCTGGCGGTAGCGGGCATGAAGGCGGGCGCGGCCGAGTTTATCACCAAGCCCTGGCAAAACGAAACGCTGCTCCAAGCCATAACGACCGTTTTGCAGCTGCACGCGCCCGCCGAGGCCGCCCCGCCGCCGGGCCGAAAAGCCTTGGACAAGCAGTTTGCCCTCGGCAATATCGTGGGCGAAGATGCCCGCCTGCTGGCGGTGCTGCGCCAAGTGGGCCAGGTGGCCGCCACCGACGCCTCGGTGCTGATAGAAGGCGAAAGCGGCACCGGCAAGGAGCTCATCGCCGAGGCCCTGCACCACAATAGCCACCGGCGCGGCGCGCCCTTCGTGAAGGTGAATTTGGGCGGCATTTCGGCTTCGCTGTTTGAGAGCGAAATGTTTGGCCACCGGCGCGGGGCCTTCACCGACGCCCGCGTCGACCGCGTGGGCCGCTTCGAGCTAGCCAACGGCGGCACCATTTTCCTGGATGAAATTGGCGAGCTGGAAATGGCCAGCCAGGTGAAGCTGCTGCGCGTGCTGCAAGACCGCACCTACGAGGTGCTCGGCGACAGCCGCCCCCGCCGCCTCGACCTGCGCGTGGTGGCCGCTACCAATAAAAACCTGGCCGGGCTGGTAGCCCAGGGCCGCTTCCGCGAAGACCTGTTTTATCGGCTCAACCTCATCACGCTGCGCCTGCCCGCCCTGCGCGAGCGCCCGCAGGACATTCCGGCGCTGGCCCGCCATTTCGTAGCCCAACTGCAAGCCACTTACCGCCGCCCCGGCCTGCGCCTGGGCCCGGCCGCCGCCCACTGGCTCCAAAATCAGCTTCTGCCCGGCAACATCCGCGAGCTCAAAAACCTGGTTGAGCGCGCCGCCCTCACCAGCCCCAATGACGAGCTCACGCCCGCCGATTTTCAGCCCCAATCAGAAACACTCCTTCACTCATCCACTCCTTCGCCGCCCCCCGGCACCATGACCCTGGAGGCGCTGGAGGAGCAAGCCATCCGGCAGAGTGTGGCGCAGCACCAAGGCAACCTCAGCCAAGTGGCGCGGGCGCTGGGCCTGAGCCGCGGCGCCTTGTACCGGCGCCTGGATAAGTTTGGCATTCCGTACAGCGCGTAGGGGCGGGGCTGGCCCGCCCGCCGTTGTGTAGGTGGTAAGCCCAGCGCTGACGTAAGCTATAGCCTTTCGCCGGGCAAAATTCAGCAATGCCGGGCGGGCCAGCGCCGCACCCTCTATGTCTTTACGCCGCAAGCTCCTGCTTTTTCTCTTGCCGCTCTACGCGGTGCTGGTGGCCTTGGCGGCGCAGGTGCGCTCTACGAGCCCACTGCTATTCGTGGGGTGCGAGGTGGTGCTGCTGGGCAGCCTGGGGCTGGCCTGGCAGCTCTACCGCAGCTTTACGCGGCCGGTGCGCCTCATCGAGGCGGGCGCGGCGGCGCTGGCGGCCCAGGATTTTAATTTGAAATTCAAGCCCGTCGGCCAGCCCGAGCTCGACCAGCTTATCGCGGTTTACAACCGCATGCTCGACGCCCTGCGCCAAGAGCGCGTGAGCCAGCACGAGCAAAGCGTGCTGCTCGAACGGCTCATCAACGCTTCGCCGGCCGGCATTTTGATTCTGGATTTTGAAAGCCGCATCGCCAGCGCCAATGCGGCGGCGGCCCGCGCGCTGGGCCAGCCCGCGGCGGCGCTGCCCGGCCTGGCCGCCGCCGCGCTGCCCGCGCCCTGGGGGCCGGTGCTGGCGGCCCTGTCCGCCGGGCAGCCGCAGGCCGTGCGCCTGCCCGGCGGCCAAACCTACCGCGCCGCCGCCGCGCATTTTCTCGACCGGGGCTTTCAGCGCCGGTTTATCGTGCTGGAAGAGCTAACGGCCGAAATCAGAGCCCAGGAAAAGCAGACCTACGAGCAGCTTATCCGGCTGGTGGCGCACGAAGTCAACAACTCCATCGGGGCGGTAAATTCGCTGCTGGGCAGCTTCCGGCACTACACCTCGCAGCTGGCCCCGGCCGACCAGCTCGATTTTGCGCAGGCGCTGGAAGTGAGCATCCTGCGCAATACCCAGCTCGCCGATTTTGTGGCCAGCTACGCCCGGCTGGTGCGCCTGCCGCCGCCCGCCCCGCACCCCCTCGACCTGCACGCCCTGCTGCACGGCCTGGGCCAGCTTTTGGCTGCCCAAAGTGCCGCCCAGGGCGTGGCCTGGCACTGGGAGCTAGCCCATGAAGGCCCCCTGCTCGTGCAAGCCGATTCGCAGCAGCTCACTCAGGCCCTGCTCAACGTGGCCAAAAACGCCCTCGAAGCCATCGGCCCCGCCGGCGGCAACGTGTGGCTACATACCACCGCTGCGCCGCTCACGCTCCGCATCGCCAACGACGGCGCGCCGCTCACCCCCGCAATCAGCCAGCAATTGTTCACGCCCTTTTTCAGCACCAAGGCCGGTGGGCAAGGCATCGGCCTCACGCTGGTGCGCGATATTTTG
>JAKONR010000219.1 GCA_022701825.1 Hymenobacteraceae bacterium
GGCCACGTTTGGCGGCTCGTACCCGGTGTGCGTGCGCCTGAACCCGCACATCGAGGCGGGCGGCAACTACAAGATTTCGACCGGCCACATCGACAGCAAGTTCGGCGTCAGCATCCACCAGCTGCGGGACCTCGAGCGGGTGGTGAAGGGCACCGGCCTGCACGTGCGCGGCCTGCACATGCACACGGGCTCCGAAATCAAGGACATCGGTGTGTTTTTGCGCGTTATTGAGGTACTGTTCGACGCCGCCGGCCGCTTCCCCGACCTGGAGTTTCTCGACCTCGGCTCGGGCTTTAAGGTGCCCTACAAGCCCGGCGACCCCGAAACCGACGTGGCCCGCCTGGGCCAGCAGGTGGCCGCTGCATTCAAAGAATTTGAGAAGGCGTACGGCCGCCCGCTCGAAGCTTGGTTCGAGCCCGGCAAGTACTTGGTGAGCGAAGCCGGCTACCTGCTGGTCGAGGTGTCGACCGTGAAGCACACCACGGCCACCGTTTTCGCGGGCGTCAATTCGGGCTTCAACCACCTGATACGGCCCATGATGTACGAGGCGTATCACTACATCTCGAACCTCACCAACCCCGCCGCCCCCGAGCGCCTGTACACGGTAGTGGGCAACATCTGCGAAACCGACACCTTTGCCTGGGACCGCCTGCTGCCCGAGGTGCGCGAGGGCGACATTTTGGCCTTCCACAACGCCGGCGCCTACGGCTTCGAGATGAGCAGCTCGTTCAACTCGCGCCTGCGCCCCGCCGAGGTCTTGCTCGATGGCGACGAAATGCGCCTGATTCGCCGCCGCCAAACGTTTGAGGACTTGCTCGCCGGGCAAATTCAGCCGTAGCGTAAGCTTTAGCTTACGCTACACTGAGTTACGCTACAAGCTCAGCAGCCACTGCACCGCGTCCGCGTCGCGCTCGAAGTTGCGGTACACGTGGCCCAGCTGGCGGCTGCTGAGCACGAGATTGGCCGTGGCTAGGCGCGCGAACACGTTGCGCGCCACCACCACCGCGCCGTAGCGGTAGCCGTTATCTTTCACGGCCTGGGGCAGCCATTCGTGTACTATCCAGCGCTCTTCGGTGGGGCTGAAAGCACTCATTTCTTGTTGGTTAACGAGCATTCGGCTCCAGCCGCGGCGGTGCAAGGCCTGGCGGGCGTGGGTGAGCAAGGCCCGAAACTGCGCCTCGTCGCGCGGGCCGGCGGTGTAGTCGAGGCGCAAGTAGCCCGGCGGCTCTTCCCAGAGGCTGCCGGCGTCGTTTTTGAAATAGAGGGTGCGCGGAGCGGCAGGCATAATAGGTAGGCGGCGGGCGGGTTTTGGGGCCAGGCCAATTTGCCAGCCCTGCAAAGAAACCACCCTGCCGCGCTTTAACCCTCAAATTTGCCCCCAGGTTAACTTCATATTTCCCACTTCCTGCTTGCTTATGAAACCCCGCCGCAAACCAGCCGCCCTGCGCAAGCCCGACCAATTCCCCGCCGAAAACGTGCTGGCCGGCCTCTCCACGCCGCGCCTACTGGCGCTGGGCCGCGAGCTTGAGCAGTTTCACTTCGTGGGCTGCGACCTGAGCGAGGCCAACCTGAGCGGCGTGCGCTTCGAGGACTGCCTGTTTGAGCGCTGCAACCTCACCAACGCCCGCCTCGGCGGCGCGGCCCTCCAGAACGTGGCCTTTGCCGACTGCAAGCTGCTGGGCCTCAACTTTGGCGCGTGCCAGGATATGCTATTTGGGGTGCATTTCGACTTGTGCCAGCTGCGCTACTCGTCCTTCGCCGGCAAAAAGCTGGCTGGGATGCGTTTTGGGCAGTGCAACCTCATGGAGGTTGATTTTACCAATGCCGACCTCAGCGGCGCGGCCTTCGCGAGCTGCGACCTCACGCAGGCCATCTTCCACGACACGCAGCTGGTGGGCACCGACTTCACCACGGCCACCCATTTCAGCCTCGACCCCGAAGCCAACAACCTGACCGGCGCCCGCTTCGCGCTGGCCGGCCTGCCGGGCCTGCTCGACAAGTACGGGCTGGTGGTGGAGTAGCGCTGGCGCGAGTTAAGAGTTAAGAACGTTTGTCCTTGCTTCGCTGCGCTCGCAAAGACAAACGTTTTTAACTTCCAACCAGCACCCGCCCCACCACGTATTTCCGGGCTAACCTCGTCCGGAAAATGCTTTACAATTTGCTCGCGCCCCTGCTGCTTGCCGCCCCCACGCCCGCCCAACTAGTGGTGCCCGGCCGCAGCCTCGGCAGCCTGAAGCTCGGCACCGACGCGGCCACGCTGGCCGCCTACGGCCCCGCCGACTACGGCGACGCAGCCATGCAAAAAGCCTGGGCCACGTGGTTTGGCACCGGCCACCCGCCCGCCCAGCTCGACGTGTACAGCACCATGACACCGGGCCAGGACACGCACCAATCGGTGCAGGTAGTGCGGGCCACGTCTACCTATTTCCGCCTCGCCAACGGCCTGCGCAACGGCTCGACGCTGCACCAGATACAGACGTGCTACGGCCGGCTGCCGCTGGCCGCCCGCTACCAGCTCAAGGCCGGCCCGCGCTACCTCTACGATGATGTGGCGCGCGGCATCGCCTTCGAGCTGGATGGCACCGCCAGCACCAGCCACTGCCGGGCGCTGGTAGTGCACCAGCCGGGGCAGGCGGCGGCCAAAACCTACCTGGCAATGCCCATTTACTTAAAGGAAGTACCCGTAAGGAAGTAGCTCGGACT
>JAKONR010000020.1 GCA_022701825.1 Hymenobacteraceae bacterium
GGTGAGCTGGGTGCCGGGGTCTACGTCGCGCGGAAGCACTTCCGAGTAGGCGGGTAGCAGCAGTACGTCGTCGTAGGTCAGGGCCTCGAAGGCGATTTTGGGGGCGGCGGGGTCAGCCATAGCAACAGGGGGTTTAGCAGAAAACCGTATTGCCAGACAAATATACGGCGCGCCAGCCCGACGAACCGCCGAATCATCTCGACCAGGCCCTCAACTATGCTTTTTGGGGCCGCGTTTTAGTAAGAACATTCTAGGTTTCTTTTTCCACTTTCCTAAAAACCCTTCCCATGGCTTCCTTCCTCCTGCGTCGCATCCTACCCGTGCTGCTCCTCGGCGTCCTCACCCTCGGCTCGTGCACCGTCCACAACCACGATTCGGGCTACCGGGGCCGCGGCGACCGCGACCATCGCCACGACCGAGGCCGCTGGCACGACCGCGACCACCGCGACTATGGCTACCAGCGCGGGCGTTGGTAGTGGGCAAAAAAATTAATGATTTCACAAAAAGCCGCCGCCCCAAAAGGCGGCTTTTTGGTGCCCGGTCAGCCCGGCAGCTCGGCCCCGTCGCCCGTAGCCGGCCGGCCCTGGGCCGACGAGTAATGCCGGTGCAACCAACTGCTGAGGCCGCCCAGGCCCGGCATCAGCACGCGCTCGGTAATGTTGGCCTGGTCGAGCTTATCGCGCACTTCCCACTTGAGGCGGGCCGGAATGCGAATGCGAAAAAACAATTCGGGCCGCTCGGCCAGCCAGTGGTGCAGCACGGCCTGCGGCGTGCTCATGCACGAAAATAATGCATACTGGTGCACGATGCGGGCATCGAGCGAGGGCGGCTCTAGAAACAACACAAACGGCTCGGGCTGTAGCTCTTGCAGCGCGGCCAGCGAGGGCGCGGCCGGGGCCAGCAGCTCGGTCGTGAATACGTTGGAGCCTTCGCGGGCCAGCACGCCTTGCAGGGCGGGCGGCAGCTGCTCGGCAGCCTTCACGTAGTTGAGAGCCCAGATAATGCCGTCTTGGTGGTAGGCGTGCAGGTCGTCGGTGGCGAAGTGCAGGGCCACGTAGGGCGAGTAGGTCCAGTCGAGCAGGCGGGTGGGCAGGCCGTGGTGCTGGGCCAGGGCCAGCCAGTCCCAGAGGCTGGCGCTCACGGGCGTAGCTGTGTCGCGGGCGTACTTGCGGAAGTTGCGGAGCAGGTGGTGCTCCAGCTCGTGGTAGTTGCCGCCCAAGCGCTGCAAGCTGGTACTCAGCGTGTAGCCAAAGCTGCGCATGCCGCGGTACACAAACGGCGAGCGGTAGCGCCCGAGGCGAGCGTCCCAGGTCTCGCGAAAAACCAGGTCTTGCAGGTGCTGCCAGCTTTGGGCTTCAAAATCGTTGTCGGAGTAATGCAGAGGTGCCGCCATGCTGCGCAATACGGGCCGGGGCAGCCTTCGGGTACGGGCCAGCCCGTACCGCTGAGTTGAGCCGCCGCCGCCCGCAGTACTTTTGAAAACTCAACTTCCCACCTATGAAAATCCTGCTCGTCGAAGACCACCCGGAGCTTGCCCGCAGCATAGCAAGCTACCTCGTGCAGGAAAACTACGTGTGCGAAGTGGCCCCGACCTTCGACGAGGCCCGCGAAAAGCTGGTGCTCTTCACCTACGACGTGGTGCTGCTCGACATTATGCTGCCCGATGGCAACGGCATCAACCTGCTAAAGCTGCTGCGCAAGGAAGGTGTGGAAAGCAGCGTCATCATCATCTCGGCCCAAAACGCGCTCGATTTCAAGCTCACCGGCCTCAGCGAAGGCGCCGACGACTACATCACCAAGCCCTTTCCGCTGCCCGAGCTGCACGCCCGCATCAAGGCCATTATGCGCCGCCGCAACCCGCACAAAAACAACGTCGTCACGTTCCGCGACATCACCGCCGACCTGGAGTCGCTGGAGTGTCGGGTAGGGGGTAAGCTGTTGAGCCTCACGCGTAAGGAAACCAACCTGCTGCTGTATTTTATCAACAACAAGGGCCGGATGCTGACGCGCCAGGCCATCGCGGCGCACCTTTGGGGCGACTATACTGACAACCTCGACAGTGTGGACTTCGTGTACCAGCACGTCAAAAACCTGCGCAAAAAGATAACCGACGCGGGCGGCCAGGACTACATTAGCACGGTGTATGGGTTTGGGTATAAGCTAAATGCGCCCGAGTAGTGAAACTCAATTACCGCTACACCATCGCCTACGCGGTTATCACGTTTTTCGTGCTCAGCATCGGGTTTGCCATCGTGTACGCGGCGCTGTCGCGCAGCGTCACGCAGGCCACCATCGGCCGGCTGGCGCACCTGAATGAGGTAGTAGCCAGCCAATTGCGCAGTGGGCGCGATTTTGCCACGCACCCCGCCCGCGCCAATGTGCAGATTGAGGCGCTGCCCACCGCCCGGCCGCGGCCCCGCGCCGTGCTGGTGCGCAAGGAGTGGGATGCCGCGCTGCAAACCCAGGCCGTGGTCGTGCGGCTCAGCACGTACCCGGTTGTCAATCAGCAGCAATACGCCATCACGAGCCGCGCCTCGGTTATCGAGCCGAGCGACGTGTACCTCACGGGCCTGGTGCTGGTTTTTGCCTGGACGTTCGTGTTTTTGCTGGCCTTGGTCGTGATACTGAGTGAGTTGCTTTCCTGGCGCATTTTGCGGCCGTTCAATGCCACGCTGCGCGGCATCCAGCAGTTTCAGCTGGCCCAAAAGACGCCCATCGCCCTGCCCCGCAGCCGCACCGCCGAGTTTGAGGAGCTGAATAATTTCTTGGTGCGCATGACCGCCCGCGCCCAAAGCGACTACCAGGGCTTGCAGGAATTTTCAGAAAACGCCTCGCACGAGTTGCAAACGCCCATTGCCAGCATCAAGGCCAAAATCGAGCTGTTAATGGATTCGGAGCTGGCTGAAAATCAGCTGCGCACCCTCGCGGCCATGCACGATGAGCTAGAGCGCCTTACCAAAATAAACCAGGCCCTGACCCTGCTCGCTAAGCTCGAACATTACGAGTCGCGCCCCGCCGACCTCGCCGATTTCAGCCAGCTCGTGCCCGCCACCGAGGCCGCCTTTGCCGACCTCGCCGAGATGAAGGGCCTCACGACCACGCAGCAAGTGGCGCCCGGCGTGCGCGTGCCCTTCGATGAGTCGCTGGCCCAATTGCTGCTCAACAACCTGTTTAGCAACGCCATCCGGCACAACCTGCCGGGCGGCGAAATCCGGGTGCGGCTCTCGGCCACCGAGCTGCTGCTGGCTAACACTGGCCACGCGCCCACGGCCCCGGTCGAAGAGCTTTTTGGGCGCTTCAAAAAGGGTAATGCAGCGCTTGATTCCATCGGTATCGGGCTGGCCATTGTCAAGCGCCTCAGCGAGTTATACGGTCACCGCGTCAGCTACGACTATGCCGAGGGGTGGCATAGCCTGCGGGTGGTTTTTGGGCCGGCAGCGGAGTAGGAGGGCGCAGTTTTAGGGAGGTAGAGAACCGTCCGTCATGCTGCGCTCCGCTTAGTATGACGGATAGGTTTGCGGACGATTTCGCCAACGGCAGGCGTATAAAATTTCAAATGAATTATAAGGTTTATTTGAAATTTCTATAAAATTGGTTCGCTCCTTTGTAATGCATTCTAGGGTAAGTAAATACTTACTCTGGCGGCCGGTCAACCTTCTCCCACCCCCATTCCCACCTGCCGATGGCTGCCCTGCTCTCGCCCGTTTTGCTTGCTCCCGCCGAGGCGGCGGCCGCGCGGCCGGAGCGCATCTCCAACCGCCGGCTGCGCGCCATCCTCAGCGGCTCGGTTGGCAACCTGGTGGAGTGGTACGATTGGTACGTGTTTTCGGCGTTCTCGCTGTACTTCTCGGGCTCGTTTTTCCCCTCCGATGATGCCACGGCGCAGCTGCTGCACACGGCCGGCATCTTCGCGCTGGGCTTTCTGATGCGGCCCATCGGCGGCTGGATGTTCGGGCGCATTGCCGACAAAGTGGGCCGCAAGCAGTCCATGACCTTATCGGTACTGCTCATGTCGCTCGGCTCGCTGCTCATCGCCCTCACGCCCACTTACCAAACGGTGGGCCTCGTGGCCCCCGTGATGCTGCTCACCGCCCGCCTGCTACAAGGCCTGAGCGTGGGCGGCGAGTACGGCGTATCGGCCACCTACCTGGCCGAAATGGCCACGCCCCGCCGCCGCGGCTTCTACTCCAGCTTCCTGTACCTGACCCTGATACTGGCGCAGTTGCTGGCCCTGGGCATCCAGCTGGTGCTGCAAAAGTGGTTGCTCACCGAGGCGCAGCTGCTGGCCTGGGGCTGGCGCATCCCGTTTGCCATCGGGGCGGCGCTGTCGGTAGTAGCGCTCTACCTGCGGCACAACCTCGACGAAACCGGCGAGTTTGAGGCCCAAAAAGACACGCCCGAAGAGCTGCGCGGCAGCCTGCGGGTGCTGCGGCAGCACCCGCGCGCGGTGCTCACGGTGGTGGGCCTCACCATGGGCGGCACGCTGGCGTTTTACACCTTCACGGCCTACATGCTCAAGTTTTTGGTGAACACCGCGCACATGAGCAAGTCGGCCGCCGCCAACGTCTGCTTCCTGTCGTTGCTGGGGTTTGCGGCGTTGCAGCCGGTATTTGGGGCCTTGTCCGACCGCATCGGGCGGCGGCCGCTGCTGCTGTTTTTCGGGGTTTTTGGGGCGGTGGGCACCGTGCCGCTGCTCACCGCCCTCAGCCACACCACTAGCCCGTGGGTGGCACTGGGCCTGCTACTCGTGGCGCTCACCATCGTGAGCGGCTACAGCGGCATCAATGCCGTGGTGAAGGCCGAGCTTTTCCCGGTCGAAATCCGCGCCCTCGGCATCGGGCTGCCGCATGCGCTCACGGTGGCCGTGTTCGGCGGCACTGCCGAGTACATCGCGCTCTGGTGCAAGGGCGCGGGCCACGAATCATACTTCTACTACTACATCGCGGGCTGCATCGGCATTTCGCTGCTGCTGTTTCTTACGATGGCCGAAACCCGGCCGGAGTCGCGGCCTTTTGAAGCTAAAAAATAGCGCCTGTCATGCTGAACGCAGTGAAGCATCTTGCTCGCTTCGTTGCCCACGCTAAGGATTACTGCGCCACGCGCGCTGCTTCGCTGCGCGCTGCATGACGACCGCAGCAGCCGTTTTTGGCCCCCGCTTTCTTCCGCATCTTCCCACCCACTTTCTTCTTCTAATCTTATGAAACGCTGGTATTCCAACCTCACCGTGCAGGTGCTCACGGCCATTGCGCTGGGCGTGCTGGTCGGCGCGCTGTTCCCCAAATTTGGCGCGAGCCTCAAGCCCATCGCCGACACGTTTATCAGCCTCATCAAGATGCTGATTGCACCCATTATTTTCCTGACCGTAGTTATCGGTATTGCCGGCATGGGCAGCATGAAAAAAGTGGGCCGCGTGGGGGGTAAAGCCCTGCTTTACTTTGAGATAGTAACCACGCTGGCCCTGGCCATCGGCATCGGCGTGGCCAACCTCACGCAGCCTGGCGCGGGCGTGCAGGCTACTGCCCAGGCCGTGCTCAAAGACAGCAAAAAGGTGGAAGAGGCCGCCAAATTCACCGAAAAAGCCGGTGAAATGAATTGGGTCGAGTTCTTTACCCACATCGTGCCCGACAACGTGGTGGGCGCTTTCGCCAAGGGCGACATCTTGCAAGTATTGCTCTTTTCGGTGCTTTTTGGCCTGGCACTCAACCGCATGGGTAAGCTCGGTGAGCCGCTGATGCGCACCTTCGACCGGCTTTCGCACGCCATGTTTGGGGTGCTGGCCATGGTGATGAAACTGGCCCCGCTGGGCGCTTTTGGCGGTATGGCCTTCACCATCGGTAAGTACGGCATTGCCACGCTGCTGCCGCTGGGCAAGCTTATGCTGGTCGTGTACACCACGATGTTCCTGTTCATCTTCGTGGGCCTCAACCTGGTACTGCGCTACTATGGCCTGCGCCTGGGGCCGTACCTGCGCTTCATCAAGGAGGAAATCTTGCTGGTGCTCGGTACCTCTTCGTCGGAGTCGGCCCTGCCGCGCATGATAGACAAAATGGAGCGCCTGGGCTGCTCGCGCTCGGTGGCCGGCCTGGTTATCCCCACGGGCTACTCCTTCAACCTCGACGGCACGAGTATCTACCTGTCCATCTCGGTTATATTTCTGGCGCAGGCCTTTAATATTCCGCTTTCGTTCACGCAGCAGCTCACGCTGATTGCCATTCTGGTGGTTACCAGCAAGGGCGCGGCGGGCGTCACGGGCTCGGGCTTTATTGTGCTGGCGTCTACGCTGGCCGCCACCAAGGTTATTCCGGTCGAAAGCGTGGCCCTGCTGCTGGGCGTCGACCGCTTCATGAGCGAGGCCCGCGCTATCACCAACGTTATCGGCAACGGCGTGGCCACGCTGGTTATCGCCAAGAGCGAGGGCGAATTTGACGAGGCCCGCTACCAGCTGGCTATTCAGGGCCGCTCGGTGCCCCAGGCCGAGCTTGCCGAGCCAGTCAGCGAGCTGCCGCTCGTGGAAGTGGCGCGGCACTAGGCTAATATCCCCGGACGTAAAACTGTCATTGCGAGCGCAGCGAAGCAATCGCATCAGGACGAGTTTCTAACGAGCTGTTCGGGTGCTTCGTGAGTGCGATTGCTTCGCTGCGCTCGCAATGACAGACGCTCATACGTCCATCCAAACCAAACCGGGCGCTACCTCCACTTTTTGGCCCCCAGCTAAAAAGCCGGCCCCGCCTTGCCCTTTCCTTCTCATTCCCACCCTTCTTATCCTCCTTATCAATGAGTTATTTCTACAGCCGCGTATTAGCCGCGAGCTTACTATTGCTAGGTGCCGCCGCCCACGCCCAGGTAGTGGTGCCGCCCTCCACCGGCAAGGCTCCGCCGCCCGCTCCCGTGCAACTGCCCAAGCCCGCGCCGGCCCCCACCAAGTCGGCGCCTTACGCGGGCGGCATGAAAATAAACCTCTCGCCCGATGGCTCGAAATACGTGCGCGTGATGACGGCGCACCAGTTTTGGGCGCGCTACACCGAGAACAACTCCAACACCACCAACGCCACCGAGGAGCCGAGCTACGACCAGGTCGATTTTGGCCTGCGCCGCTCGCGGGTGCTGCTCGTGGCGCAGCTCAATCCGCGCTTCCTCATCATTACCCAGCTGGGTATCAACGTGCAGAGCACCATTTCGGGCGGTGCGCCCAGCGATGCCACTGGCCCCGGCAAGAAGCCGCTCTTCTTTCTGCACGATGCGCTGGTCGAGTACAAGATTAACAAGTACCTCAACTTTGGCGGCGGCCTGCACTACGTGAACGGCATTTCGCGCCAAACCAGCTTTGCCGCGTTTTCGCTGCTCACGCTCGATGTGCCGGGCACGCAGTGGCCCGTTATCGACGCCATCGACCAAACCGGGCGCGGCCTGGGCATGTACGTGCGCGGCCGGGTCAAGGGCTTCGATTACAAGCTGTCCATCAACGATGCCTTCCGCAGCAACCTCACCAGCACGCCGGCCACCCTCACCACGGGCGTGGCGCAGTTCAATCCCCGCGCCCGCGGCATGGTGTACCAGGGCTATTTCGCCTGGGAATTC
The DNA here is from genome assembly GCA_022701825.1 of Hymenobacteraceae bacterium. Lineage (GTDB taxonomy): Bacteria > Bacteroidota > Bacteroidia > Cytophagales > Hymenobacteraceae > Hymenobacter. The sequence goes on from JAKONR010000020.1 coordinate 7,579, forward strand.
CTGGATAAAGAAGCCAATTTGGTGCCCTTTCAGGTGGGCTGCTACCTCGGGGCGCGGCGGGTGCTGAACCTCGGCGCGGGCTTTTTATTCTACAAAGACGGCATGTACACGCGCACCACGGCCAACCCCACCGCGCTGCCCGCCAACGCCTGGACCATCCCGTATGAGAAGCAAAACCTGAGCACCTTCGCGGCCGACCTTTTCTACGACACGCCCGTGGACACGGCCCAGCAAACCGCCTTCACGGTGTACGCCGCGGCGTATCGCTACAACATGGGCGCCAACTTCGTGCGCTACGGCGGCACTATGAACCCCGGCACCGGC
>JAKONR010000235.1 GCA_022701825.1 Hymenobacteraceae bacterium
GCCATGGTTTGGCGGCCGGTCGGTTGGCACCGTTCCGCGGGGGCGGGGGTTGCCGGCGCGTCGCAGAGCCTATCTCTCAGCGCCTCTTTATAAAAACAAGCTTGGGCCAAAAAGCCGGACTTGACTAAGGCAAAGATACGGTAAGAAGCGGGCAGCGTGGGGGCGGCGCGGCAGAGTTAGTGAGGCGGCAAGCCCCCGTGCTCCCAAGCATCCAGCTCGGCTTGCAGGTTGCGGCGGGCCGGGGCGTCCAGCTCCGCGCGCAGGGCGGGCGTGCGGAAGAGCACCGGCGCGGCCAGCAGCCGGGCCAGCACCTGGCGGCGGCCGGCGCGGTAGCGCTCGTCGGGCACTACTTCGTATTCCTGGCGCACCTGCCGGGCATAGGCCCAATAGGCAGCTTTTGGGGCACCCAGAATGCTGAGGTCGGCATCCAGAAACAGCAGCAGGTCGGCATCGTGGGGCGGCTGGGGCTGGGTGTGGTCGTGGGTGCGGCCGATGAGGTCGGCCACGCGCGCCCGGCGGGCGGGCGCCAGGGTGGTTGCTTGCAAAAAATCCAGCGCCCACTCGGCGCTTTTTGCTTCGTTGTCGGCGCGCAGCGGGCTGTACACGGCATCGTGAAACCAGACGGCCAGCCCGACCACTACTGGGTCGTGCAGCGGGTGCGCGGCCAGCCTGGTTAGCAGGTTATCAAGGTGCTGCAAGGTGTGGTAGTGGCGCCCAGGCGCGTTGTAGGCGGCGGCCAGGCGCGCCAGCTCGGCGGCGCGCCTGGCGGCATCGGGCAGCAGCGGGGCGGTGAGGGCGTGCCAGTGGGCAGCCAAAGCAGCGGTAAGCATAGCGCGAGGCTTAAAAACGGGGGCAACTTACGGCGGTTTTTGGGAGAGCTGAATTGGCCTGAACGGCGGCTTTGCGGGCAGACTGCTCCGCTGGGTGTCGATGACTTATTAGTATGATTTATATCATATTAACAACCAGCTCCCATACCCTACTACGTAAATTGCTACAAGTTAATTTTATAGTTTATTTATCAGGTTGAGTTTATCCCGTTCCTTCTATCCCTTCCCACATGCCTACCCTGCTCACGACGCCTTGGCTGCTGCCACTCGATGAACCCCAGCGCCTCGCCGCGCTGCACCACTATACCGACGACGCGTGCCTGCACGAGCCGGTCTTCACGGGCTTCATTGACTTGGCCACGCGCATTTTTAACCTGCCCGTGGCCTTCATTGCGCTGGTCGAGGCCGATGAAGTAGTGCACAAAGCCAACAATGGCCTGCCGCAGCTGCTGCGGCGGCCCCGCACGGCGTCGGTTTGCGCGCTCGTGGTGCGCTATAATACCTCACTAGTATTCACTGATTTAGCCCAGCCAGCCCAACACGCGCAGCTCACCGATGCGGCGGCGTTGGCCGTGCGGGCCCTCGGGCTGCGGTTCTACGCCGGTATGCCGCTGCGCATGCCCGACCAAAGCCCCGTCGGCACCCTGTGCCTAGTAGGCTACCAGGCCCGCCCTTTTGGCTCCGACGAGCAGCGCGTGCTGGAGCAGCTGGCCGAGCTGGTGCAGCAGACGCTGATTATCCGGCGCATGTGCCTGGCCAGCGACTGGCTGGGCGAAGGGCATTGGTCGCGCATCCAAACTACCCTCACCGAAGGTATTTGGGACCTCGCTGCGCTGGTGCGCTACCTGTGCCAGCGCGCGGGCACCCAGCCTCCCGTGCCCGCGAGCGTACTAGCCCCCGTATCGCGGCGCCTGGCCGAACTGCACCGCAACCTGGCCGTGCACCCCGGCAGCTTGCTGTAAACAAGCTATTTACGCTTCTAAAAAGAAGGCTATTGGGCGCGCGCAGTGCGCGCCCAATAGCCTTCTTTCTTTGCTTACAGCCAGTCCCGGCTGGCTAGGGCTCGCCCACGCCCAGCTGAGCCAGCTGGGCGGCGTACTTGGCATAAATCACCTGCAAGTCGGCGCGGTGCTTGCTGGCATCGACGCCGATACTCACGTTTTTGGTATGGAAGCGGTGCAAGTGACTGATATGCGGGCACACCACGGGCAGGTGCCCGGCCAGCAAAAAGCGCACGTAGAGGTCCAGGTCTTCGGCCATGGCCAGCTCGGCGTCGTAGCCGCCCACCTCGTCAAATAGCGCCCGGCTGTAGCACACGTTGCCCTGAATAAAGTTTTCGGCCCGAAAAATGGCTTGCAGCATCTGGCGCGGCGACTCAAACTGCCAGGCGTAGTAGTCCTCGTTGGGCAGGTAGCGGCGCTGCTCGTCCATGCGCAGGAAATCAGCGACTAGCCACGGGCGGCCGGGGTGGCGCTGTATCTCGTCGGCGTAGTGAAACAGGGTGCGCTGCAGCAGAATGTCGTCGTCGTCGAGGGGCACTACCCAGGTGTCGTTTTGGGAGTGGGCCACCAGCTCGTTGCGGCCCCAGCCGGGGCGTTGCAGCTGCGGGTGCTGCCAGTAGCGCACGGCCGGGCCGGGCTGGGCGGCGGCCTGGCTCAGCACCTGGGCCGTGTGGTCGGAGGAGCCGGTTTCGTAGAGCAGGTGCTCCCACTGAATGTCGAGCGGGGCCGTGGCGGTAGCGCGCACGCTGGCAATGGCTTCGGGCAAGAGGTCGGCCCGCTGGTGCGTGGGCGTGATAACGGTGAAGTGCATGGGGTGAACAGGATGGTAAAAGGCGGGGCCGCCGCCGGGCCCAATGGCCGGGCTTATCTTGGCCTCAACTTTCTGCCCGCGCCCGGCGTTTAGCCCAGCGCGGGCGCGGTAGTTGGCCCGCCTGCCTATGCCTACGTTTGTTGTTACCCTGCGTTTGCCCGAGTCGTTCGATGAAGACTTTATTGCCCTCATTCCCACGCATCGCCAGTTTATAAATCAACTGCTGGCCGAGCACATCATCGAAGCCTACGCCATTAGCGCCGACCGCAGCCGCGGCTGGGTCACGATGCACGGCGACGATGAGGCGGCCGTGCGGGCCATTGTGGCACAGTTTCCGCTTTACCGGTATTTTGGCCAGATAGAAATCGACGAGCTGTTTATTTTTGACAGCGCGGCGGCCCGGTTCCCGCACATCAGCCTCAACTAGCTTTACTCCCCCCTACTTGCGCTTTTCTTCTTCGCCGGCCCGCCCTGCGGCCCGCTTCCCTTTGCTCCGCTTTAGCCTCGTGCTGGCGGCCGGCGGCCTGGCCCTGGCGGCCCGCCCTGCCCCTCGCCCAGCGGCGGTGGCTCCCATCACCACGGCGCAGCTTACCAGCCAGCTGATGGCGGCCATCCAAAACCTGAAAAGCCTGCGCTGCCAGGCCAATGCCCAGGAGCGCCTAGCGGGCAAATACCACGCCGACCGCTCCTCCATGAAGCTCACGTTCAGCCCGCTGCGCGTGTACCTCAAGAATGGCAAGGGCATCGAAGTGCTGTACGTGGCGGGCCAAAATAACGGCGACGCCTGGGTTAACCCTAATGCCTTTCCCTACGTCACGCTCAGCCTCGACCCTAACGGGGCACTCATGCGCAAAGGCCAGCACCACACGGCCTTACAGGCGGGTTTTGGCACCATTGCCGAGCTGCTCGAAGGCTCGGCCGGCCGGCCCGATAAGTCGTTTACCCGCTCGTTTCGCTACGCCGGCGACACTACCGTGATGGGCCGCCCCAGCCACATCCTGCGCTCCGACTACCCGCAGTTTCGCTACGTGGCCTATAAGGTGGGCAAAAACGAGACGCCCGCCACCGTGGCTGCCCATTTTGGCTGCGGCGAGTACCGCGTGCTGGAGCGCAACAAGCTCGACATCGGCCAAAAGCTCACCGAAGGCCAAACCGTGCAGGTGCCCAATGCCTACGGCCGCCGCACGCTGGTAGTAGTCGACCAAAAGACTTTCCTGCCCAACTCGGTAGCCGTGTACGACGACCAGGGCTTGTTCGAAAAATACGACTTCTTCGATGTGGTAGCCAACCAGCCCATTCCCGCCGCCGAGTTCGGTAAGGATTACAAAGGCTACCACTTCTGACCGCAGATTCAAACGGATTAAACGGATTTCGCAGCTACGCCCGCTGCGCGGGCTGACTACTCGACCGCAGGGCGGCCTTTGGCCAACCCTTGCGAGGGTACGGCAGATGCAGGCATTCTCGCCCATTATCCGGAGCGCAACGCCTTCGGCCAACCTCTACAAGAACACGAGAGCCGGCGAAGCCGCTCCTGCGGTCGAGTAGCCAGCCCGCGCAGCGGGCGTAGCTGCGAAATCCGTTTAATCCGTTTGAATCTGCGGTCTAGCGGCGCATAGTTTTTTCGATTTGGTCCCACATTTCGGGCGTCAGCGCGGCTAGTTTGTTGAACTCGCCGGCGCCGTTGAGCCACTCGCCGCCGTCGATGGTGACAACTTCACCGTTGACGTAGGCCGCGAAGTCGGACACCAGGTAGGCGGCCAGGTTAGCTAGCTCCTGGTACTGGCCCACGCGCTTGAGCGGCACGCTGGCGGCGGGGTCGAGCTGGCTGGCTAGCGGCTCCGGAAACAGGCGGCTCCACGCGCCCTCGGTCGGGAACGGGCCAGGCGCGATGGCATTAGACCGAATGCCGTACTTGGCCCACTTCACGGCCAGCGAGCGGGTAAGGGCAAGCACGCCCGCCTTGGCCGCCGCCGAGGGCACCACGAAGGCCGAGCCCACCGAGGCGTAGGTCGTCACGATATTTAAAATGGTGCCGGGTTGCTGGTCGGCTATCCAGCGCTTGCCCACAGCCAAGGTACAGTTGTAGGTGCCTTTCAGCACGATATCCACGATTACATCGAACGCTTTGTGGCTAAGGCGCTCGGTCGGGCTGATGAAATTACCTGCGGCATTATTGAGCAGAACGTCTACGCGCCCAAATTCTTCGTAAGTACGCGCCAACATGGCTTCCACGGCATCGTACTTTCGCACATCGCAGGCTACGGCCAGCACCCGGCCGCCGGTTTGCGCGCGCAACTCAGCAGCGGTAGCTTCGAGCACGTCGAGCTTGCGGCTGGTAATGGTAACATTGGCCCCAAGCTGCAAAAAATACGTCGTCATGGCCCGGCCCAGGCCCGTGCCCCCACCCGTCACGATGATAGTTTTGCCCGCCAGGGCGTTGTCGCGGAGCATGGGCTGGGTGTAGGCAGAAGCCATAGAGTACGTGCGTTTAGGGGCGAGAAAGATAAGGCGTCGAAGATAAGCTTAACTAAACGCCTAATGCAGCGGGTTTGACCGGCAGATGAGCCGACTCACCGAAAAACCCGGCATTATTTCAAGATTTATGTGCAACTTGCAGGCTATTAGTTAAGCTTAGCTTTAAGTATACGTTTCAATTTACATGCCTTTTTCTGCCGCCTCTGCGGGCACTACCGTAGCAGTACTGGGCTGCGGCTGGTTGGGCCTGCCCCTGGCCCAGGCACTACTAGCCCAGGGCTACCGGGTACTGGGCACTACTACCACTCCCGAACAGCTGCCGGTGCTGCAAGCCGCAGGCATCGAACCACACCTGCTGCAGCTGGGAGCCGATTTTACGGCCGCCGACGAAGCTCGCCTAACTGCTTTTCTGCGCCAAGCCGACGTATTGGTGCTTAATGTGCCTCCGCGCGCGGCCGTGGCCGGGGGCTACCCGCAGTTGCTGCGCCCGGTGCACCGGGCCGTGGCGGTGGCCCGCGTCAAGGCGGTGCTCTTTGTTTCGACCACCGGCGTGTACCCCGAAGAGCCCCGCCTGATGCGCGAGCAAGACGCCATCAGCACCCGCGACGCGGCCTCCGATGTGCTGCGTACCGAAGGGCATTTTGTGCCGCGCTACGGGCAGTGGAGCAGCACGGTGGTGCGCCTGGGTGGCCTCATTGGCCCTGGCCGCGCCCCCGGCCGCTTTTTGGCGGGCCGCCAAAACCTGCCGCAGGGCGATGCCCCCGTTAATTTGCTGCACCTGACCGATGCCATCGGGGTACTCAGCACGATTATCCGCAACAATATTTGGGGGTACACGCTCAACGTCTGCGCCTTGTCGCACCCGCCCCGGCGCGAGTTTTACCCAGCCGCCGCTCAGCACCTGGGGCTCACGCCGCCGACTTTTCTGCCCCAGCCCGGCCCCGGCAAAACGATTGATAGCAGCCTGCTGCGCACCGTAGTGCCCTACACGTTTAAGTATGACGATGTGCTGGCAGCCATTGGGGCCTGCTAGCCCGCTTTTTGGCAAGCCCGTAGGCCTGGTAAGCGCGTAAAATCTGAGTAGCCCAGACGGGCGGCAGTACCTTTGTGGTATGCCCATGCCGAGTGTTTTGCCTCCTGCCCTCTCGCCCATCGCCGCCCCCGCGAGCCTACCCCTAGTGGTGCTGGGCGGCGGCGCGGCGGGCTTTTTTGGGGCCATTGCCTGTGCCGAGGCCGACCCGAAAGCGACGGTTTTTTTGCTTGAAAAAAGCCCCAAGCTATTGAGCAAAGTGCGTGTTTCGGGCGGCGGGCGCTGCAACGTGACGCACGCCTGCGAGTCGGCCGCGCAGCTCGTGCAGCACTACCCGCGCGGCGGCCGGCAGCTCAAGGAAGCCTTCCAAAAATTTGGCGTGCCCGATACCATCGCGTGGTTTGCCAAGCGCGGCGTCAAGCTCAAGACCGAGGCCGACGGCCGCATGTTTCCGACCACCGATAGCAGCGAAACCATTGCCCGCGCCCTTGAAGACGCGGCCCGGCAGGCGGGAGTCCGCATTTTCACCCGCACCGCCGCCGAGCGCATCGAGCCGCTGCCCGAAGGCGGTTTTCATTTGACAATCAGTGGCGAAGGCAACCACGAATTAGGCGCCACGCTACGCGCCAGCCGGCTCTTAATCGCTACCGGCGGCAACCCCAAATCGGGGGCCTACGACTGGCTGCGCGACCTGGGCCACCGCATTGCCGAGCCAGTGCCATCGCTGTTCACGTTCAACGTGCCCGCTTCGCCCTTACGAGACCTGCCGGGCGTGAGCGTGCCCCACGCCCGTGTGGTGCTGGCCGGCGAAAAGCTGCAATACGAAGGCCCCCTGCTGGTTACGCACTGGGGCGTGAGCGGCCCCGCCGTGCTCAAGCTCTCGGCCTGGGGCGCCCGCCGCCTGCACGAGCTGGGCTACCACGGCACGGCGCTCATCAGCTGGGCACCCACCCACACCGACGAAACCCTGCGCCCCTGGGCGCAGCAATTTCGCCTCGACAACGGCAAAAAGCAGGTGGCCGGCCACCCGCAGTTTGGCCTACCCACCCGCTTGTGGCGCACGCTCACGGCCGAGGCGGGCATCGGCCCCGAAACCCGCTGGAGCGAGGTGCCCGCCAAAGCCCAAAACCGCCTGCTGGAGCTGCTACTGCGCACGCCGCTGCAAGTGCAGGGCAAGACCACCCACAAAGACGAATTCGTAACCTGCGGCGGCATTCCGCTGGCCGAAGTCAACTTCAAAACGATGGAGAGCCGCCAGGTGCCGGGTCTGTATTTTGCCGGCGAAGTGCTTGATGTCGATGGTATTACGGGCGGATTTAATTTTCAGGCGGCTTGGACGACTGGCTTTTTAGCAGGCCAGGCGATGGCAGCAGCCAACCGGGCGCAGCTAGCGATTTAGCTGGCGCGACGATAGGACAAAATTGGGGCATATTAGGGCTGGCCGCAACCTTGCGGGCGCTGAGCTAGTAAAACCGGCTAAACTCTCCCACTTTACTTTTCTTTCCTATCATGGAAGCCAAAGCCACCCAAACCGGCCTCAACGCCCTCATTACTGTTCTTAAAGACGGCCAAAAAGGCTACGCCGACGCAATGGTCGACGTAAAGGACCAGCACCTGAAAGATTTATTTAAGAAGTATTCGGCCCAGCGCGCTAGCTACGTGACCGAGCTCGAAGACCAGATGTTCAAGCTTGACCTCAAGCCTGATACCAGCGAGGGTTCGTCTATCCTGGGTGCCATCCACCACACTTGGATTGACC
>JAKONR010000238.1 GCA_022701825.1 Hymenobacteraceae bacterium
CGCCACGGTGACCAGACTCCTACCCACGGAGCGAGGTTGAAAAGGGAATCCGGTTCAAGGCCGGAGCTGTCCCCGCAACTGTACGCGCTACATCGGGGTGGGCACCCCACGCCACTGCCAGCGGCGGCTATCAGCTTGATAGTCAGCGCAGCGGGAAGGCCGCCCACTCGGCAGCGCAAGCCAGGAGACCTGCCAGGGCACCACCAGGTTCAGCGCTCGCGGAGGACGGGCGGAGAACGAGAACGCCGGCCCGGCCGCGCCCGTTTGGGCAAGGCCAAGCCGCTGTTTTCGGCCTCAGCTTCAGCGCGCTTTTTGGCTTTGGCCAGCAAAACACGCCGGGGTTTTGGACTGAATTTTCGCTTGAAAATTTAGTTCGTGTCATTTTTTTACCTGCCCAAAACTCGCGTTTTCAGCCCCGGCCGCTACTGGCTTGGCTGTGCCCTGGCCGCCGCGCTGCTGGCCACCGGCCCCGCCGCGCAGGCCCAGGCGCCGCGCCCGGCCCGGCCCGATACGCTGCTGAGCCGGCGCCAAAACCGGCTGCCCGAGGCACGGGTGCGCGCCGTGCGGCCCGAGCGCTTCGCGGTGGGCAGCCGCCGGCTGGAGCTTGATTCGGCGGTGCTGGCGCAGTACCGGGGCAGCACGGTGGCCGACGCGCTGGGCGCGCGCTCCGACCTGTATATCAAGAATTACGGGCCGGGGCAGCTGGCCACTATTTCGCTGCGCGGCACGGCCGCCCAGCACACGGCCGTGCTCTGGAACGGGCTGAATATCGCGCTGCCCACGCTGGGGCAGAATGACCTGGCCCTGCTGCCCATCAGCGGCAATACGCAGCTGGCGGTGCAGCCCGGCCCGGCCGCCGCGCTCTACGGCAGCGGGGCCGTGGGCGGGGCCATCGTGCTGCGCACCGAGCCCGACTGGCGGCCCGGCCTGCGCGGCACCGTGCAGGCCGATGCGGGCAGCTTTGGCCTGCGCGGCACCAGCCTGGAGGCCCGCGCCGCCACGCCCGCGCTGGCCGTGCGCGTGGCCGCCAGCTACCGCGAGGCCCAAAACAACTATCCCTACTACTTGCAAGAGCCCGCCGGCCGGGTGCGCTACACGCTCCAAAATGCCGCCCTGCGCCACCAGTGGAGCTTCAGCCCCGACTTAGCCTGGCGGGTGGGCAAGGCCGGCGAGCTTACGGCCACCGTATGGCTCACCGACGCCGACCGCGAAATCCAGTCGGGCACGGGCGTGGCCGGCTCCAATGCCCGCGAAATCGACCAGAGCCGCCGGCTGGTGCTGGGCTACCGGCGTGCCACCCGGCGCGGTGGGCAGTGGCAGGTGCGCGGCGCGTGGTTTGAGGACATTATTAACTACTCCGACCAGGGCGCCGTCAGCAACTCGCGGGTGCGCACCACCCAGGCGCAGGCCGAGCACACGGCCGCGCTGGGCCGCCGCGCCAGCCTGCGCCTGGGGCTAGAGGCCCAGCACTTTGCAGCGGTGGTCGATGGCTACGGCGCCGAGCCCATCACCGAAAACCGGGCCGCCGCCTTTGCCCTGCTGCGCTACGATGTGCGCCCCACGCTGCGCCTGTCGGCCAATGTGCGGCAGGCGGCGCTGCCCGCCGGGCTGGCCCCGCTCACGCCCACGCTGGGCGTGGAATGGGATGTTTTTCAGCCTTTTGGGGTCGATTCCTTAATCCAAACCGACCGGCCGGGCCTCACCTTCAAGGCCAGCGCGGCCCGCACCTACCGCGCCCCCACCCTAAACGAGCGCTACTGGCGGCCGGGCGGCAACCCCGACCTGCGGGCCGAATCGGGCCAGGGCTACGAAGTGGGCCTGCGCCACCGCGTGGGCCGCCCTGCGCGCCTGCTGCTCGAAACCGAGCTTACTTTTTTTAATCAGCTGGTCGATAACTGGGTGCAGTGGCTGCCGCTGGGGCCGGGCGGCGCCTACTCGCCGCGCAACCTGCGCCAGGTGCGCAGCCAGGGCCTGGAGGCCAGCACCGCGCTGCGGCTGCGGCGCGGCCAGTACCGCGCCTCGGCGCGGCTGAGCTACGGCTACACCCAAACCCAAAAAACGCGGGGCGTGGCCGCCGATACCGACCCGGTGGGCTTGCAGCTAGCCTACGTGCCGCTGCACCGGGCCAGCCTGGGCACCGACCACGCCTGGCGCGGCTGGCTGGCCAGCGCCACGGCCACCTTCAGCAGCTACGTCTATACCGATGCCTCGGCCGATAGCTTTTTGCCGGCGGTGGCGCTGCTCGGGGCCACGCTGGGCCGCACGGTGGCGCTGCCCGGCCGCACCAGCCTCACGCTGCTGCTGCAAAGCACCAACCTGCTCGACCGCCGCTACCAAAGCTACCCCGCCCGGCCGGCCCCGCCCCGCGCCTACTCGGTGAGCCTGCGCTTCAACTACCCCTAAATCACTTGTTTTTCAACCCGCTAATTTTTAGCTTTTACCCGCTTTATGAAAAAAACTCTGCTTGCCCTCCTCAGTGCCGCCGTGCTGGTGGGCTGTAACCCCGACAAGGAAATCGGCCCCGCTATTCCGGGCTCGCCGGGCGTATTTGTGCTCAGCGAAGGGCAGTTTGGCAAGGGCGATGGCACGGTCAGCGCTTTTGGCACCGGCACCAAATCGCTGCTGGTCGATGCATTTGGCACGATTAACGGCAACGCGATGCTCGGCGACGTGGTGCAGGACATGGGCCTGGCCAACGGCCGCGGCTACATCTGCGTGAATGCCTCAAACAAAGTGGAAGTCGTGGACGCCGGCACGTTTAAGTCGGTGGCCACGATTCGCAACATCCGGCAGCCGCGTTATTTCGCGTCTACCTCGTCGGCGCGGGGCTACGTCACGTCGTGGCGCGGGCCCTACACCAGCTACCAGCCGGGCAAGGTGATGGTGCTGGACCTCAATAGCAACACCGTGATTGACAGCATCACGGTGGGCCGCAACCCCGAGCAGCTGCTGGCCGTGGGCGGCCTGCTCTACGTGCCCAACAGCTACGACAATACCATCTCGGTAATCGACGCGGCCACCAACAAAGTAACCGCCACGGTGACCGTGACGGCCGGCCCCAAAACGGTGGTAGCCGACCAAACCGGCAACCTGTGGGCGCTGTGCTCGCAGCCCTACGGTGCCACCAGCACGCCGCCGGCTTCGCTCGTGCGCTTCGCGGCGGGCAGCACCACGGCCTCACTCACGCTGCCATTTGCCAGCAGCGGCGCCAGCCAGCTGCGCATCAGCCCCGACAAAACCCAGCTTTACTACAGCTACGGCGGGGCCGAGTACCGGCTCAGCACCTCGGCCACGGCGCTACCCACCACACCCTTCATCCGCCGCAGCTTCAACGGCTTCGGCATCGACCCGCGCGACGGCGTTATCTACGCCGCCGTCTCGACGGGCTACACCACCAACGGGCGCTTTGTGCGCTACCCGGCCGCCGGGGGCGCCGCCATCGACTCCTTTACGGTGAAGGTGGGCCCCAACGGCTTTGTTTTCTACTAATACGCAAATACAATGAGCCGCTCGCCGGCTTTCAGGCTACCCAAAACAAGCTGCCAATCCAACTCTCCTTTCCTGAATGCCAAAGCGGCCTGCCTCTATTACAGGGGCAGGCCGCTTTTTTGGCTGAGGCCAGAGCGGTTAGTCGGCCAGCCCGTCGTGGTTTTTGTCTTTCGATTTGGCTGCGTTGTTAAACTGCTCTTTGCCAGTGGGGCGGTTGGTGGTGTCGCGCCGGATGCCGGCAGCCAGCGAGTCGCCGTTGAGGGGCTGCTGGGGGGCATTTTCCTCCATTTTTTTGGCGTGGCCGGTTTCAACGTTGGTGTCGCCTTCCTTGGTGCCGGTGCTGCAAGCACTCAGCAGCAGGGGTAGGGCGGCCACCAGGGCCAGTAGGCGGAAAGTACGGTTCATGAGGAGAAAGAAAGAAGGTGAGCTGCTCGGGCCGCCCGCGCCGGGTGGCCCACCCGTCAGTACCGAAAAAAGCTGCCTGGGGTTGTGCGGCTACCCGCCGCCGAAAGGCGCGGCCGGCGCGGTTGCGGCCGACGCCCTAATTTTGCACCCCATGGCCCGCTCCTCCTCCCCTGTATTTCGGCTTCGGCAGCGCCTGCTGGCCTACCGCTGGCGGCGCGTGGGCGTGCTGGCTGGCAGCAGCTTAGCGCTTGGCCTGGTGCTGGTGCTGTACCTTTTTGGCACGGGCGACCACTTTTTTGGTCGACTTTTTACCGCCTTTTTCGTAAGTTTCTGCCTGGCAGCGGCGACGTTTCTGGGCATTCTCCCGTTTATCGGCTGGGCGAGTACCCACTGGTTTGGGCGGGGCTGGGAGGCCGAAACCCGGCCAGCCAAGCGCCCGGCCAAACCAACGCCTCCCCGGCCGGTTTCGGCTACCAGTGCGCGCCGCCCACCTTCATCTTTAGCTTAATTTCTCTCCGTGAAAACCAATCTGCTGCATATCAAGAACATGGTTTGCCCGCGCTGCGTCGAGGCGGTTCAGAACTTGCTGGTAAAAGCCGGCTACGAGCCCACGGCCGTGACGCTGGGCCAGGCGCAGCTGCCGCCCAGCACGCCCGTTGACCTCAAGGTAGTCGCCCCGCTGCTGCAAGAAGCCGGCTTCGACGTGCTGCTCGACCGCGCCGAGCAGCTCACCGAGCAGATTAAAACCGTGTTGCAGGAATACCTGGAGCACCTGCGCACCGCGCCGGCCCCGCTCACCACGTCGGCTTTTTTGGCCGACCGCTTCGCCACTACCTACTCGCACCTGAGCAAGGTTTTTTCGCGCACCGCCAACCTCACGATTGAGAA
>JAKONR010000285.1 GCA_022701825.1 Hymenobacteraceae bacterium
CCGAATGATGGCCCGCGCCGGTGCCCACGTTGGGGTCCTGGGCCATGATTTTGCCCACGCGCTTGAACGGGCCGAAGGGCGAGTTGCCCACGGCGTAGGCCACCGAGTAGTCGGGGCCGGTCCAGCCGCCCTCGCTCCACATAAAGTAGTACTTGCCCTGGCGGCGAAACATGAGCGGGCCTTCGACATACTTGTCGGGCGTGATTTCCTTGAACACCCTGCCATCGGGCATGGGCAGAAAGCCGGTAAAATCGTCCTTGAGCCGGGCGATGTTGCAGTGCTGCCAGCCGCCGTAGATGAGGTAGTACTTGCCGTCTTTGTCTTGAAACACAAACTGGTCGATGGGCTGCGCACCGTTTTCGATGGTGCCCACCAGGGGCTTACCCAGGTAGTCTTTGAATGGCCCGGCCGGGCTGTCGGCCACGGCCACGCCGATGCCGCCCGGCGGCTCGTTGGGCTTTTCGGGGTGGTAGTCGTTGGCCCCGAAAAAGAGGTAGTACTTGCCGCCCTTGGCCACGATGGCGGGCGCCCACATAGCACGGTACGCCCATTTCACGCGGGCCGTGTCAAGGATACGCGGGTGCTTGGTCCAGTGTACGAGGTCGGGCGAGGAGAAGGCGTCGAAAAACACCTGCTCGGCATAGGGCGCCGAGTAGGTCGGATAAATCCAGTATTGCTGGTTGAAAATAGCCGCTTCGGGGTCGGCATACCAACCCGGAAAAATGGGGTTGCCGCCGAGGCGCGGCTGGGTGGGCTGGGCTTGCGCGGCCAGGCCGATGGCCAGCAGCGCGGCGGTTAGCACGGATGTTTTCATGGGGGTAAGGTAGGCAGGTTTTGGCGGCTGAAAGCGGGCGGGAAGTGGCCCGCACTCGGCTTCGCTGGTCGCAACCCTGCCTTTAACCGGTCGCAATCCTACTTTATATCGGACATATCCTACTTTTCTTGTCCGCGACGCTGCTTTGCCTGGGACATATCCTACTTTGTCCGTCCGCAATCCTACTTTGCCCGGCCGCAATCCTACTTTACCCCGGACATATCCTACTTTGCCCAATGCAGCGCGCCGGCCTGTCGCCAAGCTCGGCCAAACCTGCGCCCGCCCGCCGCGTTTGGAGTGCTGGTGCGGGCGCGTGGCCCGTGCTTTTTACTTATCCGGCCCCATGTCTTCGCGCCCTTTCGACCAGCTTCCTTTCGCCAACACCTTCGTCGATGAGCTGCACGGCGACGCCTCCGGTCTGCGGGGTGCGCGGCAGGTACCCGGCTACCACTACTCGCGGGTGCAGCCCACGCCCGTGGCCGACCCGCACCTGCTGGCGTGGTCCAGCGAGCTGGGCGCGTACCTGGGCCTGGAAAAGCCGCCCACGCGCGGCCCGGCCGTGGCGGCGCTGGCCGGCAACCTCGTGCTGCCGGGCATGAAGCCCTTCGCGGCGCGCTACGGCGGGCACCAGTTTGGCAACTGGGCCGGGCAGCTCGGCGATGGCCGGGCCATCGCGCTGGGGCAGGTAGCGGCCGTGGATGGCTCGCCCCAGGAAATTCAGTTGAAGGGAGCCGGCCCCACGCCCTACTCGCGGCGCGGCGACGGCCGGGCGGTGCTGCGCTCGTCGGTGCGCGAGTTTTTGTGCAGCGAGGCCATGCACCACCTCGGCGTGCCCACCACCCGCGCCCTGAGCCTGGTAGGCACCGGCGATGCGGTGGTGCGCGACATGTTTTACGACGGCAACGCCCGCCCCGAGCCGGGGGCCATCGTGGCGCGGGTGGCGCCCACGTTCATCCGCTTCGGCAATTTCCAACTATTGGCCGCTACCGACGAAATCGACAATTTGCGCGCCCTCACCGATTTTGTGCTGCGCCACTACTACCCCGAGCTGGGGCCGCCCGCGCCCGAAACCTACCTGCGCTGGTTTGCGGAAATAGCCCGCCGCACGGCCGTGATGGTGGCGCACTGGATGACGGTGGGCTTCGTGCACGGCGTCATGAACACCGACAATATGTCCATCCTGGGCCTCACCATCGACTACGGCCCCTACGGCTGGCTCGAACCCTACGACTCCGACTGGACGCCCAACACCACCGATTTTGGCACCCGGCGCTACGCCTTCGGCCAGCAGCCCCAGGTAGCGCTCTGGAACCTGGCGGCCCTGGCCCAGGCGCTGGCCCCACTGGTGCCCGACCCGCAGGCCCTGCGCGCCGGCCTCGACCAGTACGCCGCTACCTTCAATGCCACCCAGCACGCGCTGCTGCTGCGCAAGCTCGGCCTCACGCCCCAGGCCGCCGCCGCCGACCAGGCCCTCACCGGGGCGCTGCCCGCCGCGCTGGCTGGGGCAGCGGTGGACATGACCATCTTCTTCCGGCAGCTCTCGCACCTCGCCCCTGCCCTGCTGGCAGGCAGCGCGGAAAGCGAATTATTCGGTACGCTCATCGCCGAAGCCACCTACGCCACCGCGCCCGGCACCGACCAGCCGCTGCGCGACTGGCTGCACCGCTACGCCCAGCGCCTGCGCCAGGAAGCCGCTAACTCCGAAGTAATTCGGGCCGGGATGCTGGCCGCCAACCCCAAGTACGTGCTGCGCAACTACCTCGCCCAGCAAGCCATCGAGGCCGCCGAAGCGGGCGATTTGTCCAAGCTAGAAACCTTGTTTGAGGTGCTGAAAACGCCCTTCGATGAGCACCCGGCGCACGAGGCGCTGGCTGCCAAACGCCCCGCCTGGGCCGCCGACAAGCCGGGCAGCGCCACGCTCTCATGCAGCTCGTAGCGGCAGTTTTCCAGAGTAGACTTGTTCCCGTAAACGTCTGTCATGCTGAACGCAGTGAAGCATCTCTACCGCACCGTTGAATCGTCAACAATGGTGCGGTAGAGATGCTTCACTGCGTTCAGCATGACAAACGTTTTCTAACTCAATCAACCCAGCACCAAGGCTACCTTGCGGCCATGCTCGACCTCGTTATTGATGCCCGGCCGGCGGCCCTCGCGCCGGGCTTTGCCGTGAAGCGCATCCTGCCCTACCGCCTGCGGCGGATGCTGGGGCCGTTCATTTTTATGGACCACGCCGGGCCGGTGCAGGTGGCCCCGGCGCAGCTCGCCAGCCTCGACGTGCTGCCGCACCCGCACATCGGGCTCAGCACGGTGAGCTACCTGTTTGGCGGCCAGGTCACGCACCGCGACAGCCTGGGCGTGGAGCAGATTATCCGCCCCGGCGAAGTCAATTGGATGACGGCCGGCTCGGGCATCGCCCACTCCGAGCGCTTCGAGGACCCCGCCGCGCTGGCCGGTGGCGCGCTCGAAATGGTGCAAACCTGGGTCGCCCTGCCCGAGGCCGACGAAGAACAGGCCCCCACTTTTCGCAACTACCAGCCCGCCGAGCTACCCATCTTCACCGACGCGGGCGTGTGGCTACGCCTGATTGCGGGCGAGGCGTTTGGCCTGAAAAATGGCGTGGACACGCATTCGCCGCTGTTCTACCTGCATGTGGTGCTGCAAGCGGGCGCCCGCTTTGGGCTGCCGCGGGGCTACCCCGAGCGTGGCGCCTACGTGGCCAAAGGCAGCGTAGAAGTAAACGGCCGCGTGTATACACCCGGCCAGCTACTCGTCTTCACGCCGGGCCTCGACCCAGTGCTGGTAGCCCGCGAGCCCAGCACGCTCCTGCTGCTCGGCGGCGAGCCGCTGGGCGAGCGCTTCATCTGGTGGAATTTCGTGTCGTCGCGCCGCGAGCGCATCGAGCAGGCCAAAGCCGACTGGCAGGCCGGACGCATTTTACTGCCGCCCAACGACAACCACGAATTTGTGCCGCTGCCCAGCGACCGCACCCGGCCGGCCGGTTCGGGCTCGCCGCCGCCGCAGGCGCTGTCGTGACATGTAAAACGGAGTGGCCCTCCGTTTATCGCCGAGCGAGTAGCCCGAACGATAAACGGAGGGCCACTCCGTTTTACATGTCACCTAGCGGCTGGTTTTGCTCCCGCCGCCCGCGGCTTGCGCCGCGCTCACGCGCCACACTTTATTCCCGGCATCATCCGTTACAAGCAGCGCGCCATCGGGCATGGTGACTACGCCCACGGGGCGGCCGTGCGCTTTGTCGGAGCCCTCGCCGACCAAAAAGCCGGTGAGGAAGGGCTCGGGCTTGCCGGTGGGCTTGCCGTCTTTGAAGGGCACGAAGGCTACTTGGTAGCCCGAGTACTGCGAGCGGTTCCAGGAGCCGTGCTCACCCACGAAAGCGCCGTTCTGGTACTTGGCGGGGAAGGCTTTCTGGTCGTAGAACGTGAGGCCGAGGGCGGCTACGTGCGGGCCCATCGGCACGTCGGGCACTAGTGTTTTAGCCACCAGGTCGGGGCGTTCGCCCTTGCGGCGGGGGTCTTCGTTGGGGCCGTAGTAGGCGTAGGGCCAGCCGTAAAAGCCGCCTTCCTTGACGCTCGTGATATAGTCGGGCACCAGCTCGTCGCCCAGTTCATCGCGCTCGTTCACGGCAGTCCACAGCGTGCTGGTACCGGGGTAGTAGGCCAGGCCGATGGGGTTGCGCAGGCCGCTGGCGAAGATTTTCTCGCCCGAGCCATCGGGATTGATTTCGAGGATATTGGCGCGGTGCTTCTCGTTTTCAGCGCCGTGCTCCATCACGTTGGAGCCCGAGCCTACGGTCACGAGTATATGCTTGCCGTCCTTGCTGGCCAGCAGGTTGCGGGTCCAGTGGTTGTTGTAGCCGCCCTCGGGCAAATCCAGGATTTTCTGGCCCTGGGCCGTGATTTTGGTATCGCCCGCCTTGTAGGGGTAGCGCACCAGGCCGTTGGTGTTGCCCACATAGAAGTAGTCGCCCAGCACCAGCATCCCGAAGGGTTGGTTGAGGCCGGTCAGAAACTCGGTGCGCACGTCGGGCTTGCCGTCGCCGTTGGTATCGCGAAACAGCGTGATGCGGTTGGCGCTGGTGCGCTGAAGCGAGCGCGATTTATCGAGATTTAGCGTGGCTGCTACTTGCTTTTTGGCTCCCTTGGGCAGGGTTGCGGCCTCCGACACAAATACGTCGCCATTAGGGGCCACGTAGGCCCAGCGCGGGCTTTGCAGCCCGCCCGCAAACTCGCTGACCGTGAAGCCGGCCGGGGCCGTGGGCGTGAGGCCGGCGGGCCAGTCGATGATGTCCACGCGCTTGGTTACCGACTTGCTTTCGTAGGGGGCCGGCAGGTGCACGGTTTCCTCCTTGGGCGTGGTGATGGTCTGGGCCGGGTTGTCGGCCTGGGCCGTCTGCTTTTCTTCTTTGCTAGGGCCGCCGCCGCACGCGGTCAGCAAACCCAGCGCGGGCAGCAGAGCAAAATATCTTGAAGTCATATTGATAAGATGGAAGGAGCGGCCGACACTACTGCCCGCCGCAAGCTGAACTTCCCTCTTTTACTGCCTAAACCTGTATAAGTTGTGAAGCGGCGCGGCCTACTCCTTCACCACCCGCGTGGTGCTGCGGGGCGTGCCATCCGGGGCCACCACTTTCAGCAAGTACACGCCGGGCGGCAAGTTGCTGAGCACCAGCCGGGCGCTGCCCTCGGCCGTGAGCCTAAGCACGCGCTGGCCGGTGGCATTGTAGAGCAGCAATTGGCAGAGGCCGGCGGGCAGGCCGCTCACCAGGGCGTAGTCGCGCACGGGGTTGGGCACGAGTTGCAAGGGCTCGACCTCGCAGGTGGCCCGTAGCGTCACGACCGGCGAGTAGGCGGCCGTACCATCAGCATCGACCATGCGCAGGCGGTAGTAGCGGGTGCCCAGCACCGCGCCCGCCCGGTAGACGTAGGCGGCCCCGGCCGCCCGGTTTTCGCTGGGCACGGTGCCGAGCGGCGCGAATTTCTTGCCGTCGCCCGAGGCCTGCACCTCGTAGGCGCGGCTGTTGCGTTCGGAGGCCGTTTGCCAGGTCAGGGTGGCCGTGCAGTCGCCTTCCACGCGCCCGCTGAAGCTGGTGAGCACCACCGGCAGCGGCCCGGCCCCGCACACGAGCGGCTGTAAAAACGCCGCCGCTTCGGCGATAATCTGGGTGCGGTCGGGGTCGTTGGCCGGGCTGCTGTGGCCACCGCCCACCACGGGGTGCAGTTGGTTGAGGAGACCCACGGCGGTGGCTTTTTGCTGCATTTGATTGCTGCCGCAAATGGTGAACTGCGTGCCCTGCACAGTGCCGCAGTCGTAAGGCACCGTTTGGTCGGCGGTGCCCTGGGCGCTGTACAGCGGCGGGTCGTTGGCATCAATGATACCCAGGCTGTTCACGCCGCCCGCGATGTTGAACACGCCCGCAATACCCGTCGCATCGTAGGTAGGCAGCAGGTTATTTGGGGCCGGCAAGTCGGTATTGCCCTCCAGGCCGCCGTTGGCCACGTAGGCAGCCTGGGTGTTGAGGTTATCGGTAACGTTATCGGTATAAGCGACTTCGAGCGCCGTGATGGCACCCGCCGAAAAGCCGCCCACGAAAATCTTGGTCGGGTCGAGGCGGTAGGCGTTGGCCGTGGCCGCGTCGTGCTTAAAAAAACGCACGGCGGCCTTCATGTCGCTCACGGCCCGAATTACTTCGTCGGTAAGGTAGCTCTGGTTGAAGAAAATCGCGGCTTGATTATTCAAGTCGTTTTCAATGATTCGGTAGTCGATGGCCGCCGTCACGTAGCCCTTGCGCGCAAACTCCTGGCAAATGGCCACGATGTCGGCATCCTGCCGCGAGCCCTGAATGAACGCCCCACCAAAAGCCAGAATAAGGAGCGGGCGCTGCGTGGCCACATCGCCGGCCGGCTCATACACGTCGAGCTTCAGCGTGATGGGCGTATTCACGCCCGAGGCGTAGTTGCGGCTGGTATTATAGCCAAATACGACATCGGCCGTTTTGGTGGGCGGGTCCGGAAATACGTTGCTGACGTAGCGCCCATTGCCGCAGGCCAAGGCGGCATTTTGGGCCTGGGCCGACCCTACTAGGCTCAGCAAGCACAGCCACAGGCAAAGTATTTTTTTCAAGGCGCAATAGTCGGATTTTAATGCGTTGGCAACGCGCGGTTCAGCTAATAGATTCCGCCTGCCTAGGGGTAAGTACTAGATTTACAAGAAATGATAACATAGCCAGCGCGGCTTTTTAAGCCGGCTGGCGCGGCACCAAAAAGGCCGCCCGCTCGGTGGAGCAGGCGGCCTTTTTTACTGGTGATGGGTAGGCACCCAAGTCATTTGCCCTTGCGAGCGCTAATACCCCGGGTTCTGCGTCAGCTTGCCGCCGCTGAGCTGAATCTGGCTGAGCGGAATTGGAAACAGCTCGTGCTTGCCCACCACGAAACCCCGGCTTTTCAGCACCGTGCCGGCGCGGCCGGTGCGCACGAGGTCGAAGAAACGGTCGCCGTATTCCAGGGCCAGTTCCACGCGGCGCTCTTTCCAGATGGCCGTGCGCAGGTCGGCCTGCGAGAGGCCGGCGGGCACGGCCGCGAGGCCGGCACGGCGGCGGATTTGGTTGAGGGCAGTGTAGGCCTTGGTGTTCTGGCCCAGCTCGTTGGCGGCTTCGGCGTTGAGCAGCAGCGTTTCGGCGTAGCGCAGGATGCGGATGTTCTGGTCGGCGCCGTAGAGGCACACTTTGGTCACCGAGTTGGGCACGTAGGCCTTCATGTTGTAGCGCGGGTTCGAGTTTTGGGTGCTCACCGAGTCGCCGTCGGGCGTGATGGTACCGCGCTCCAGCAGGGTACCCAACCGGCGCTGGTCGCCGGCCTCGAAGGCGTTGGCGAGGTCGGCCGTGGGCGTGCAGAAGCCCCAGCCAAACTGCGGGCGCGGGCTCTGGCTCAGAGCCCAGTACGAGTTAGAAGCGTCGCAATTGCCGGGCAGCGTGGTGCACTGCACCTCAAAAATCGACTCCGGGCCGTTCTCCCCCGCGATGCGGAACATCTGGTAGAAGTTGGTCGTCAGCGAGTATCCCAGGGTTAGCACCTGGTCGGAGGCGGCCAGCGAGGCGGCGTAATTCTTCTGGTACAGTTGCACCTTGGCCAGCAGCGTAAGGGCCGCGCCCTTGGTGGCCCGGCCAATATCGGCGCTGCCATACGACGCCGGTAGCACGCTAGCCGCCGTAGTCAAGTCGCTCACGATGAAGGCGTACACGTCGGCCTGCGACGAGCGGGCGGGGTTCAGCTCCTCGGGCGTTTCGGCGGGCTTGGTGTGCAGCGGCACGCCCCCAAAGGCCCGCACCAGATTGAAATATGCCAGCGCCCGCAAGAACTTGGCTTCGGACACGTAGCGGGCGCGCAGGGCGGCGTCCATGCTGATGTTGGGCACGTTGTAAATCACCTGGTTGCAGAGGTTAATCTGCTGGTACTGGCCCAGCCAGTGGCCCTCGGGGCCGCCCGCCGTGGCCGTGTACCGGAAGTTGACGTAGTCGTTCAGGTAGTCGCCGTCGCCGGGCACGCTGCCCTTCTCCACGTCATCAGACGGGAACACTGCCACCGAAAACCAGTTGAATGCCACCAAGTTGTACTCGCGCAACTTGGCATAGCACGAGGCCACGGCATAGCTGGCATCGGTCTGGTTTTGGAAGAACTTCGCCGTGAGCGGCTGGCCCTGCGGGGCCACGTCCAGAAACTTGCTGCACGAGGGGCCGATGCTCAGAGCGAGCCCGAGCAGCGCCAAGGCCGGCAGCCAGCGGCGGGTTAGGGAATTGTTTTTCATAAGAAGCGATAGTGTTAGTCATGTCATGCTGAGCGCAGCGAAGCATCTCTACCGCACCGTTGAACGGCTTGGAGGAAGCGGTAGAGATGCTTCAACAAGCTCAGCATGACGGACGATATTGGCTTGTGTAAAGCATTAAAAACCAATGTTAATCCCGAAATTATACGTCGCCAGCAGCGGGTACACGTTCAGGTCGACGCCCGCAAACGTGGGGGTGCCGCCTACTTCGGGCGTAAAGCCTTTGTATTTGGTGATTGTCAGCGGGTTCTGGGCGTTGGCGTAGAGGCGCAGGGTGCGCAGGTGCAGGGTGCCGGCCACCGCCTTCGGGAAGGTGAAGCCCAGCTGCACGTTGCGCAGGCGGATGTAGTCGCCCTTCTCCACGTAGTACGAGCTGGGGTCGAGGTTGCGGCCCGAGAGGTCGGCCGAGGGCGTGGTGTT
>JAKONR010000320.1 GCA_022701825.1 Hymenobacteraceae bacterium
TTGCAGCAAGCCGAGGAAGTGGCCCAAATGGGCAGCTGGGAGTACGATATTGCGAGCGGCAAACTCACCTGGAGCACCGGCATGTACCGGCTGCTGGGGCTGCCGGCCGGCAGCGCCGCCAATTCGGAAACCTACCTAAGCCACGTCGTCGCCTCCGATAAGGCTTTGGCGAAGAAGCTGATGGAGCAGGCCTGGGAAAAACACGAGCCCCTCGACGATACGCTGCGCCTGCACGTGCACGGCCAGGTGCACACGGTGCACATCAAATCGGTGGTGCTGCGCAACGACCACGGCGAGCCCGTGAAGGTGCTCGGCCTCGACCTGGACGTGTCGGAAGTGAAACGCCTGGAAGAGGAAAACCTGCAAATGCGGCTCAACCAGCAAAAAGCCCTGCTGCTGGGCATTTTGAATGCCCAGGAAGAGGAGCGCCGGCGCATTGCCGAGTCGCTGCACAACGGGGTGGGCCAGCTGCTGTTTGCCACCAAGCTCAACTTCGACCGCGTGGAGGCGCTGGTGCCGGCGGAGGTGTTTAAGGGGGCCAATCAATTGCTGGACGAAGCCATTCAGGAAACCCGCCGGGTATCGCACGAGCTGGTGCCGGCCACGCTGGACGAGGTGGGGCTGGCCAAGTCCATTCAGGGTTTGTGCCAGCAGTATAGCAAGACGCGCATTCGGATGCACTGCGAGATAATCGGGCTGAAAACCCGGCTGGAGTCGTACCTGGAAGTGGCCGTGTACCGCATCTGCCAGGAGCTGCTAACCAACGTGACGAAACACGCGGAGGCGACCAGCGCCGACATTCTGCTGATAGAAGAGGACAACGAAATAACCCTGAAGGTGCGCGACAACGGCAAGGGCATCGGCTCGGAGCCCGACAAGCTGACGGGTATTGGGCTGCGCACTATTCGGGACCGGCTGGAGCTGCTCAATGGAACATTTGCCCTGCACGTGCCCGATACCGGGGTGGGCACCCAGGTCACCATTCAGATTCCGATTGCGCCTATCAGCTAGCGCCGCGATTTTTACTTCAACAGTTACATGCCAAGCCACTTGCCAGCTAGTCGCAGTACCTTTAAGGCTAAGCCGGAGCACGACACGTCTCACCGCCCGCGGCACCCCCTTTCCCTGCCCCCTATGATTCGTGTTTTTCTGGTTGATGACCACGCCATCGTGCGCGACGGCCTGCGGTCGGTGCTATCGGCCGAGCCGCGCCTGCAAGTGGTGGGCGAAGCCGCCAATGGCCACGACCTGCTAACCCAGCTGCCCACCGTGCCCACCGATGTAGTGCTGATGGACCTGAACATGCCCGTGCTCGATGGCCTGGCCACTACCCACGCCCTGCACCAGCAGTACCCCCAGCTGCGCATCCTGATACTGTCGATGATGACGCACGAGCACACCATCAACGAGCTGCTGGCGGCCGGGGCCCACGGCTACGTGCTCAAAAACGCGGACAAGACCGAAATCATCACCGGCATTCAGGCCGTGGCGTCGGGCAAGCGCTTTCTGTGCTCCGAAATCGGCCTGACCGTGCTCGAAAAGCTGCTGGCCCTCGAAACCGCAGGCACCCAAAACGCGGCCAAGGACACCTCGCGCCCCACGTCGCGCGAGCGCGAAATCCTGCAACTGGTAGCCACCGGCCTCACCAACCAGCAAATTGCCGATAAGCTCTTTACCAGCAAGCGCACCGTCGAATCGCATCGCCAGAGCCTGCTGGAAAAAACCGGCGCCCTCAACACCCCGGCCCTGGTGAAGTACGCCATGGAGCAGGGCTGGCTGCAAGAGTAAGTAAATAGGGCGTAAGGCTTTTATAGCGCTCCTAGCTGGCTGGCCAGCTAGGAGCGCTGTTTTTTCGGCCCATACGGAAGCGGCCAGCGTATAAATACGCGCTAAAAATCACGCATTTACCCCGGCTAAAACCCGTATTCCAGCGTGAGTGAAGGAGTTTAGGAGCCTGTTTCTTTGTGTAGCTGCTCAGCATACTCTTTTCGACGGCGTAGCACTATTCAACTATCGGTTTTACTTCCTGCTGGATTGCCTGGCTGTTCTACCGGCGCCGGGCCAGCAGGCCGATACGTGTCCATCCATCCTTACTCCCTTATCCTGTGTTAGTTCCCCTTCATTACCCATCGACTGAGCCCCCGGTGCTGCTACTCATAAACCTGGCCGAAGTAGATGCGGCCCACTTGGTGCGCATTTTGGCGCGGCCGCCCGTGCAGTTGCTGGTCGATTGCGGCACCCTGTCTTGCCAGCGCACGCTGGGCATCTGCTTTTTGGTATCGCAGCTGCTGGTGCTGCGCCAGGGTGGGGCCAGCGTGCGGCTGCACAATGCGGGCCCCGTGCTACGGCGCTGCCTGCACAAGCTGGGCCTCAGCACCTTCTTTCTGCTGGCTGAATAAAAGGCGGGCCTAAAGCGGCGACCGGCCGCGCTAGCCCGTAGCCTGGCCCGCCCGCGCTGCGCTGCCTCGGTTTGTCGGCCACCCCACCCTACTTCCGTTTATGAAATCACTTTACTTAGCTTCCTCCTTTGCTGCTGCCCTGCCCGGCAGTCTGCCCCGCCCTTTAGGCCTGGCCGGCGCGGGCCCGTACCGGCCAGGCGCGCTACTGGCGGGGGCCATGCAGGCCACCGTCTACCAGCATTTGCAGGCGTTGCTGGCGCAGCTGCCGGTGGCCATGTACCTGGTGCGGGGGCCCGCGCACGTGCTCGATTTGGTCAACCCGCCCGCCGCGGCGAACTGGGGCTGCGCCACGGACCAGGTGCGGGGCCAGCCGTTTTTTGAGGCGCTGCCCCACTTGCGCGGCCAAGGCTACGAGGCCGCCTACGCCACCGTTTGGCAAACCCAGCAGGCCGTGACCTGGCAGGAAGCGCCCATCATCTACTGCTGGCAGCCCAGTGGACCGGCGGCGCTGGGCTACTTCGACGTGGCTTTTCAGCCCTTCTACGAGGGGCCGGGCCGCCTGGCGGGCGTTTTGGTTACGAGCCACGATGTGACCCAGCAAGTATTGGCCCGCCAGCACGCGCGCCAAGCCACGGCCGAGCTAGCGGCCACCAATGCCGGCCTGGCCGACTACGTAGCGGAGCTAACCCGCGCCGCCCACGCCGCCCAGGCCCACGCCGAAGCGCGGGCCACCCTCCTGGCCCAGCTGCTGGAGCAAGCGCCGCTGGCCAACGGCCTGCTGGCGGGGGCCGACTACGTAGTGCAGGTGTGCAACCCCGGCCTGCGGGCGCTCTGGCAATGCACTCCGGCGCAAGTGCTGCACCAGCCCCTGTTTGAGGCATTGCCTGGGCTTCAAGGCCAGGGCTTGCGGGAAGTATTTGAGGCGGTAAGTCGCACGGGTACAGCGGCGGTGGTGCCCGTGCCGCCGGGGCTGGGCGCGGTGCAGGCCCTCACCTACTACCCGCTGCGCGATGCGCAGGGGCAGACCATCGCCCTTGGCGTGGCGGGCGAGTGCGGGCCGGCCGGCCGCGCATAATCTAGGTATTTATACGGTACGCAAAGCCGTATCCGCCACATTGCGCTTTTGCTAGGAGGCAAAGAATTTTGTAGGCAAGTGGAGGTTTTACCTAATTGCCCTCATCCTTGATGCTCCTCAATTCGCTATCCTTCCGCACCGGCGGGCAATGTACGCTTAGCCTGGAGCAGGCCGATGGCTGGCTGCGCGCCGTCTGGTCGGGCTACATTACCACCGACGATGCCATGAGCGGCGCGTTGAATTACCTGGCGCAGGTTGGGCCTTTCCACACCCTCTACCTGCTGAATGACAATACCAACCTGCGCGGGCCCTGGTTTAATTCGGTGGAGTGGCTCGACCGGGTATGGCTGCCGCAGGCGGTGCAGCTGGGCTTGCGCTACATCGCCCACGTGGTGCAGGCCGATACGCACAACGACATCCTGACGCTCGCCTGCCCGGTGCCTATGGCCGACGTGTTTGAGTTGCAGCTTTTTGATGACGTAGCCAGCGCCCAGGAATGGCTGCGCGCCTGCCAGCGGCCCATCAGCCCGCCAGCCCGGCCAAGCCATACCGTGCGCAAATCCCAGTGAAAACAAGTCTCTACCTCAGGCTGGCCGCCTACCTGGCGCACGTGCAGCGGGCCGATGGCAGCTGGCCCAGCGACTGGGCGCTGGCGCGGCTGTGCCTGCTGGAAGCGCGCCAGGTGCTGCGGCGGCACCTGACCGATGCGCGCCTGCCGCACGAATTAACTATTGAAGCCTACGATGCCAGCGAAGAGCTGCGCGCCAGCGCCCCCTTCGCCAAGGAGTGGCTACTCATGCAGGCGCCGGTTGTGCGGATAGTGCCGGTGGTGCAGCAGGTATTGCGCACGCTGGCCAGGTCGAAAAGCTCGGTTTAGGCACTGCTGCCGGCCGCACCACCAAAAGCTGACTGGGCGGCGAGGCCGCCGCCGCACGCAGCAGCGCCTTGCTGGGCAAAGTGCCCTCTCACAACCCATGCTCGTGCGCAAAGCGCACCAGCCCGGCCACGCCATGCACCCCGAGCTTGTGCATGATGTTGCGGCGGTGCGTGCCCACCGTAAACTCGGCCAGGGAGAGGCGAACGGCGATTTCGCGCGTGCCCAACCCCTCGCGGATGAGGCCGATGATTTCGCGCTCGCGGGCCGAAAGCAGGCGCAGGCGCAGCAGGGCCTCGGCGGCCTCGGTGCCGGGCGCGGCCGGCGCGGCCAGCGGCGCCCGCGGCCTGGGCGGAAATACCTGCTGCCCGGCGTGCACCGCCCGAATAGCGTCGAGCAAGACGTCCGAGTCAACTGACTTATCGACGAAGCCGTGCGCGCCGGCCTCAGCCACCTGCGCCACCAGCGTGGGCGACACGGCGCTGCTGAACACCAGCACCCGCAGCGCGGGCCACTGGCGGCGCAGGTGGGGCAGCAGGCGCAGGCCATCGTGCGGGGGCGGCAGGTGCAGGTCGAGCAGCAGCAGGCTTGGCAAGGGCACCGGGGCGGCTTCGAGCCGCTGCAGCAGCTCGTGGCCGCTGGCGCACAGGCCCACCACCTCCAGGTCGGGCTCCTGGCCAAAAAGGGCAGCCAGCCCCTTGGTTAGCGCGGGGTGGTCATCGACGAGCAGCAGGCGGCAGGTAGACATCGGCGAAAACAAAAACAGCAAAAGCCCCTCACTACCAGCAACTGCTTGTGCCAGCGCGGCAATATAATATAAGGCCGCGGCGCGCCTGCCGGCTGCGCTCTTTTTTGCCGGGCCGGGGCGCTACACCGGCAGCTCGACCTCGACGCGGGTGCCCTGGCCGGGCTGGCTGATGACCTGCACCTGGCCACGCAGGTAGCCAGCGCGCGCGCGCACGCCGCGCAGGCCCAGGCCGCCGCTGCGCGGCGGCGGGCCGTGCGGGTCAAAGCCCAGGCCATCGTCGGCCACCAGCAGGTGCAGGGCCGTGGGCCAGCAGTGCACCTCCACGCGCACCTGCCCGGCCTGGGCGTGGCGCAAGGCATTGTGCAGCAGCTCGGCCACGATGCGGTAGGCCGCCTGCTGGGTGGGCAGCGGCAGCCCGGCGGCGGCGGCATCGCACACGCACTCGATGCGCGCGCCCTCGCCGGCCAGGCCCAGGGTTTCGGCCAGCAGGGCCAGGGCTTCGGGCAAGGGCGGCGGCGCGCCGGTGGGGCTGGGCAGGAGCACTTGGCTCAAGGCGCGCACCTCGTGGCGGAGCTGGCGCAGCAAGGCCTCGGTTTGCCCGTGGGCCTCGGCCAGCAGCGGCGGGGCCTGGGCCAGCGCCTGGCGCACCAGGCGGCCCTGCCAGGCCAGGTGCAGCGCCGTGAGGCCGGGGGCCAGCGCATCGTGCAGTTCGCGGGCCAGGGCCTCGCGCTCTTCGTCTTGGGCCGCGATGAGGCGGCGGCTGGCGGCGGCGTGCTCGCGCAGGCGGCGCAGGCGCTGGTCGGCGGCCTGGCGCAGGGCGCGGCGAAAGCGCTCGGTCAGCAGCGCGCCCAGCATCAGCAGCTCGGCTACCAGGCACCAGGCCAGCGAGTTGGGCTTGATAAAATCGAAGTACACCAGGCCCGAGTAGTTGAGCATCAGCTCGACCGCGCCCCACAAAAACAGCAGGTATGTGCCCGCGTACAGCGCCGCTAGCCGCCGCTGGGCCGGGCGCCCCCGCCCCACCACCGCCGCCAGCGTGCCGGCCCCGGCCAGCAGCAGGCCCCACAGCAGCACCGTGCGCCCTGCCATCAGGCCCAGCAGCCCGGCCGGCACCTGCGGCGCGGCCCACCGGTTCAGCGCAAAATACAGCCCCGCATACGCGATGGCCCCGTTGCTGAGCCACTGGCTGAGGCGGTGCAGCCGGGGCCAGCCCTGGTGCAGCCGCACAAAAAGCGCCAGCACGCGCAGCCCGCAGGCCTGGGCCAGCAGCAGCATTCCAAACTGCCCCAGCTGCCAGCCCGCCGCGTACACGGCCGGCGGCAGCAGCACGGCATCGAGGTTTTCCTCCATGAGCAAAAACCAGCTGATGCTCACCACGTAAGCGCCGTACCAGAGCAGAATGCGGTCGCGCAGAAAGAGGTAAAGAATAAAATTGAGCAGGGCGCTGCCCAAATACAGCCCCAGCAGCCAGTTCCAGTACGTGAGGCCAAGGTAGCCCTGCTCGTAGCGCAGAAAACCTTCCGTAGTTGTTATATCACTGAAAATCAACCAGTTGGCGCAACGGTTTTCAATGCGCAAGTAGTACACGGCCCGCTCGCCGGTGCCCAGCCAAAAAGGCAGGCACAACGGCCGCGCCGGAAACGGCCGCCGCGCCGCCACCACCCAGCTGCTGGCCCCGCCCACCCGCCGCAGCGGCCCGCGCCCGCCGGGCTGCACGTACAGCGTGGCACTATCCACGAAGGCGTAGATAGTCCACACGAAATG
Organism: Hymenobacteraceae bacterium; assembly: GCA_022701825.1. GTDB lineage: Bacteria > Bacteroidota > Bacteroidia > Cytophagales > Hymenobacteraceae > Hymenobacter. The sequence continues at coordinate 6,861 of JAKONR010000320.1, forward strand.
CGTACGTTGCGCCAGGGCACTGCGGGCAGCCACGCGCAGCCACAGCCGGCCGGGCTGGTAGCCGGCCTGAAATAAATCTTGCCGGGGCAGCGGCCGAAAGTGCCCCGCCGCCCACAGGCCGCACGCCCGGCCGGCCGTAGCGGGCTGGCGCAGGTCATCAAAGCAGTAGCTAAAAAACCGGGCTGCCGGGTCGTACTCGGCGTAGCTCAGCAGCAGGGTATCGGGCGGTGCCGGGGCCGCTACCGCCCGCGTTTCTCGCCCACCGCCGAGCAGTAGCCAGCCCAGCAGCAGCAGGTAGCGCATAGCTCAGGGTCGTAGGTCACAAAATCTTCCCGCAAAGTAATTCATAAAATCATGCAGAAAAGTATTACTTAATTTCTATTTTCTAGAAGCCCCAAACCCGCCCTGGTACCCGCTGGTAAGGCTCCTGCTTCCTGAACAGCCCTTGGAAAATACCATTGCCCCGGCGCGCCGGCGCGCCTGAGCCCCTAACCCCGGCGGGCCGGGGCCGTACACGCTGGCTTAGCATGTCAGCATCCTCTTCTTCCAAGCTCTCGCTCTACGGCGGCATCGCGGCCAACGTGGCCATCGCCGTCAGCAAATTCGTCGCCGCCTACATCACCGGCTCGTCGGCCATGCTCTCCGAGGGCATTCATTCGCTGGTCGATACCGGCAACGGTGGGCTGCTGCTCTACGGCATGAGCCGCAGCCAGCGCCCGGCCGATGCCCAGCACCCGTTTGGCCACGGCAAGGAGCTGTATTTCTGGGCTTTAATAGTAGCCGTGCTCATCTTCGCCATCGGCGGCGGCATGTCGTTCTACGAAGGCATCAAGCACCTCGAGCACCCCGAGCCGCTCACCGACCCCAAGTGGAATTACATCGTGCTGGGCCTGTCGATAGTGTTTGAAGGCGTGGCGGCGGGGCTGGCCATTCGGGCACTGCTTGAAAAGCAGGCCACTGGCAGCAGCTTTTGGCACACCCTGCGCACCAGCCGCGACCCGGCCGTTTTTGCTTCCGTACTGGAGAACGCGGCCGCCGTGGCGGGCTTGGTTATTGCGCTATTTGGCGTTTATTTTGGACATTTGCTGAATAACCCGCTCTTCGACGGCGGCGCTTCCATCATCATCGGCTTGCTGCTGATGGGCGTGGCCGTGCTGCTGGTGTCGCGCACCAAGGACTTGCTGACGGGCGAAGGCGTAAACGACGCCACCTCGCAGCAGGTGCAGGAGCTGGCCCGCCGCACGCCCGGCGTAACGCAGGTGCGCCCACCCCTCACCATGTACCTCGCCCCCGACGACGTGATGCTGGCCCTCGACGTAGATTTCGACGACCACCTCACCGCCACGCAGGTAGAGGCCACCGTAAAAGCCGTTCAAGACGCTATTCGGGGCCAACACCCCGAGTTCAAGCGCATCTTCATCGAAGCCAAATCGCTGACCGGACGGTAGCTTATCAGTTTTCCGTCGTACTGAGCGCCGCGCCGCGGCGTCGAAGCATCTTGGCTGGTGAACCAATCACTAGCAATGGAAGCGCACGAGATGGTTCAACTCTGCGGCGCGGCGCTCAGCACGACACCCGCTTCAAAAAACAAACCTATGACCGCACATACGCACACGACTCCCTTTCAATCCTTTTGGTGGGGCGGCTACGAATGCACCGACCAGCTCAACTGCTTCGGCAACCGGGTCGATTTTCTGCCTCTCACCGGCCATTTGCAGCTGCTGGATGAGGATTATGCTGACCTCCGGCAGTTTGGAGTGAAAACGGTGCGCGAGGGCATTCGCTGGGCGCACATCGAGAAAACGCCCTACCACTACGACTGGAGCACCGTGAAAACGATGCTCGACGCGGGCCAGCGCCACGGTGTGCAGCAGGTGTGGGATATGTGTCACTTTGGCTTTCCGGATGACCTCACGCCGCTGCACCCCATGTTTGCGCGGCGCTTTGCGGCGCTGTGCCGGGCGTTTGTCGATTTCTACCGCTCCGAGCGGCCCGAGGGCGTGCTCGTGGTTACGCCCATTAATGAGGTCAGCTTTTTGAGCTGGGCCGGCGGCGAGGTGCGCGCCACCTCGCCCTACGGCGTGCGCCTGGGCTGGGAAGTGAAGTACGCGCTGATGCGCGCCTACATAGAGGGCGTGGTGGCCCTGCGCGAGGCCGACCCCGGCATTCGCATCCTCACCACCGAGCCGCTGGTGAGCATCGTGCCGCCGCCTAATGCCTCGCCCCGGCAGCGCCAGGAGGCCAAGCAGCACCACGAGTGGCAGTACCAAGCCACCGACATCCTGGCCGGGCGCGTGAGCCCCGAGCTGGGCGGCCGGCCCGAGTTCCTGGATATCAGGGGCTTCAACTACTACTACGACAACCAGTGGGAAGTAGGCACTAGCCACCGCCTGGGCTGGAACGACCCGCATCCCGACCCGCGCCTGCGCCCCCTGCGCGACCTCTTCAAGGAAGCCCACCGCCGCTACAACCGCCCCATCGCCCTTACCGAAACCAGCCACCCCGGCATCGACCGCCCGCTGTGGCTCAAGATGATAGGCCGCGAGTGCGCGGCGGCCTTGCAGCAGGGTGTGCCGCTGCTGGGTGTGTGCCTCTACCCCATTATCGACCGGCCCGACTGGGACTTCCTCGACAACTGGCACCACTCGGGCATGTGGGATGCCGCCCTGCACCCCGACGGCCCGCCCCATCGCATCTTGCACCAGCCCAGCGCCGAAGCCCTGCACAGTGCCCAGGCTACCGTGGCCCAGGTGCTCGACCGCAAGCCCGTGCTGGCGCTCAGCTAGAGAGCAATGCGTAAATAAGGGAGTTGTGGGTGCGTGGTTTTGCTATAGCTTCGCGATGCCTTCGCAGCAAAGCAAAAACCACGCATGCACAACTCCCTCGCTCGCCAATGACTTCGGCCCACATTCACTCGCCGCTCGGGACGCTGGCGCTCAGCGGCTCGGAGGCGGGCTTGCACGCCGTGCGGTTTCTTGACCACGAAGACGCCGCCGCCACGGCCCCGGCCGACCTGGCCGCCTGCCTGCAAGAGCCAGTGCGCCAGCTAAAAGCCTATTTTAGCGGCGAGCTGCGCGAGTTTAGCTTGGCCTGCGTGCCCCTCGTCGGCACCGCGTTTCAGCGGCAGGTGTGGGCGGCGCTGGCCGGCATCGCGCACGGCCGCACGGCCTCGTACCTCGACGTAGCCAAGCTGCTGCACAACCCCAAATCGGTGCGCGCTGTGGGCGCGGCCAACGGCCAAAACCCGCTGGCTATCGTGTGGCCCTGCCACCGCGTGGTGGGCGCCGATGGCTCGCTCACGGGCTACGCGGGCGGGCTGGTGCGCAAAAAGTGGCTGCTCGACTTTGAGCGGCCCGAGCGCCAGGGTACTCTTTTTTAGAGAACGGAGGACTGTAAATTGCAGACGTTGCTACGCTGCACGCTTCGCTCATCCATGAAAAAGTACCTGCTGCTGCTGACAGCCTTATTAGTTGGTATCCAAGCTAGTGGGCAGACTGCTTCCGCCCCAGAACCTATCTCCTACCCCAAAACCCGGAAAGTAGATACCACTACTACCTACTTCGGAACCAAGGTAGCCGACCCGTATCGCTGGCTCGAAGACGACCAAGCGGCCGATACTAAGCTGTGGGTGCAGGCCGAAAACCAAGTGACCCAAGATTACCTGAGCAAGATTCCGTACCGGGCAGCCATCCGCGAGCGCCTCACCAAGCTATGGGATTACGAGCGATACTCGACGCCCACCGAGGAAGGCGCATACACGTATTTCTATAAAAATACCGGTTTGCAAGGCCGGGGCGTGTTGTACAGGCAGTTGGGCGATGCCGCCCCGGAGGTTTTTCTTGACCCCAATACGTTCTCGAAAAGCGGTACTATCTCGCTCGCGGGCATCGAGTTTACCCACGATGGCAGCCTGGCTGCCTACCAGCTTTCAGAAAGTGGCTCCGACTGGCACCAGGTGGTTGTGCTGCGTACCGCCGACAAAAGCATCGTGGGTGACACGCTCCAAAATGTCACGTTTTCGGGCCTGGCCTGGCAGGGCAACGCGGGCTTCTACTACAGCAGCTACGACCGGCCCAAAACCGGCAGCCTGCTAACCAGCAAAACCCAGTTTCACAAGCTTTACTACCACCAGCTGGGCACGGCCCAAAGCGCCGATAAGCTCGTTTTTGGCGGCGAGCAAAATCCGTATCGCTACCTCACCGCCGACCTCACCGCCGACGAGCGCTTCCTGGTCATAACAGCCTCCAACACAACTACTGGCAATGCACTTTATGTGCAGGACCTGAGTAAGCCGGGCAGCCATATTCTAACGGTGGTGCCCGATGAGAAGCACACTCACCGAGTAATAGGCAATGTGGGCAAGCTGCTTTATATCGTTACCAACCTTGACGTGGCACCCAAATTTCAAGTAGTGTTTGCGGTGGCTACCAAGCCTGAACCGGAAAATTGGCACGTACTGATTCCGGAGACGCAGAACATAGGCGATGTGACGATGGCCGGCGGGAAACTATTTGCCATTCACTCGGCTGGTGCCCTCTCTAGGGTGAGGCAGTACTCGCTGGAGGGAAATCTTGAGCAACTTGTCGAAGTGCCGCAATTGGGTACGGTTAGTGGCTTTAGAGGTAAGCCCACCCAACGCGAGCTCTACTACGCATTCACTTCCTACACGCTGCCGCCCCTCATTTTTAAGTATCGCATTTCAACCGGCAAATCAGTATTGTATAAAGTGCCCCCTGTACGGTTCGACCCCAATAAGTACGAGTCAAAAATAGTCTTTTACCAGTCCAAAGACGGCACCCGCATCCCGATGGTGCTCACTCACAAAAAGGGGTTAGCCCTGAATGGCAAAAACCCCACGCTGCTGTACGCCTACGGGGGCTTCGGGGTGAATATGACGCCGAGCTTCAGTACCTCCAACATCATTTTGCTCGAAAACGGCGGCATCTATGCCGTACCCAATTTGCGCGGCGGCGGCGAGTACGGCGAAGCCTGGCACCTGGCCGGCACCAAACTCAACAAGCAAAACGTGTTTGACGATTACATAGCGGCGGCCGAATACCTTATCACGCACAATTATACTTCCCCGGCCTACCTGGCCATCTCGGGCGGCTCGAACGGCGGCCTGCTCGTGGGCGCTACCCTGAGCCAGCGCCCGGACCTGTTTAAGGTCGCCTTTCCGGCGGTGGGCGTGCTGGATATGCTACGCTACCACCTGTTTACGACCGGGGCGGGCTGGGCCTACGACTACGGTACGGCCCAGGACTCGCCCGAAATGTTTAGTTATCTCTACAAGTACTCTCCCTACCACGCCCTGAAGCCGGCTACCTACCCGGCTACGCTCATCACCACCGCCGACCACGACGACCGGGTAGTACCGGCACACTCCTTCAAATTTGCCGCGCGCTTGCAAGAAAGCCAGCATGGTTCAGCGCCGGTGCTCATTCGCATCGAAACGAATGCCGGCCACAGCGCAGGCCGCTCCACGGCCCAGCTCATCAGCGAGCAGACCGATAAGTGGGCGTTTCTATTTGAGAACATGGGCGTGAAGTATCCCAACGTGCCGTAGCAATGCGGCAAACAAAGTCTTTTTGAAGTAGCCCACAGCTCGGAATACGCCCTACTTTTGGGCATGAAATACGTGGTATGCAGCCTGCTGTGCGCGGGTCTCGGCCTGGGTGAAGCAGCGGCCCAGCAAGCGGCGCCGCCCCTGAAACGGGCGTTTCTCGACTCTGCCTGGCACGTGCTGCCCTCGGCGGCCGGGGCCAAATACCGGCGCGAAACGGAGTGGCGCGACAGCACGGCCGGCTAGGTGCGCGACTACTACCTCAGCAATGGCCAGCTGCAAAGCCGGGGGACGTTCGATAATATCCGGCGCGAAATCATTCATGGGGCGTATGATACCTGGTTTGCCACCGGCCAGCTCGAATCGCACACCAACAGCCAGCACGGCAAGCTGGAGGGCGAGCAGCTGCAATACTACCCCGATGGCAAGCTCCAGCGCCGCGAGGTATTTGCCGCCGGGCAGCGCACGGGTGGCGAGTGCCTCGACCCCAACGGCCGCCCCATGGAATGCCCGGTGGTGGTGGAGGTGATGCCGGTGTATGCGGAGGGCAATGGCGGCAGCCAGGCCATCATCGCCGCCGTGCAGCGCAATTTTCGGTACCCGCGCAAGGCCCTGCGGGCGGGGGCCAAAGGCCGCCTGGTGGTCGCGTTTGTGGTGGATGAGCAGGGCAAAGTAGTTGACATTCACATGGACCAGCCGCTGCACCCGCTGCTCGATGCCGCCGCCATCCAGGCCGTGCAAAAGCTGAAACCCTTTCGCCAGCCCGGCACCCAAAATGGCAAGCCCGTGCGCGTGGGCTATAACGTGCCTATTACGCTGGACATTCAATAATTACGGCCTCATTGCGCCAGCCGGCGCAGCTCGTCATACAGCTGGTTATGAGCCCAAAACAGCTGCGTAACCATGCCCACGTGCTTCTTGCCGGGCAAAACGGTGTACTTCGGCGCCTGCCCCAGTTGCGCCAGCCGCTGCCGAAACCGCTCGCTGCTGCTGCTGATGCTCGGGTACGTATCGCCGCCGATGTAGATACTGTAGGGCGGCGCGCCGGCCCGCAGGTGGTAGAGCGCCGAGGCCTGCCGCCACACCGCCGGGTCTTTGCTGAACGGAATCAGGTACTGCGCATCGCCTTCGTACTGCATTTTGGTGAGGTAGTCGAGCATGTCGAGGCCGGCGGGGTCGTCGAGCAGCACGGCGTGGGCAGCGTGGGCGGGCAGGCCATGCCTAGCCAGCAGCGTGTCGGAGCCGGTGGCGAGCAGCGCGGCCAGCCCGCCGCCCGCCGAGTGGCCCATGAGCACGATGCGCTGCGCATCGCCGCCGTACTCTTTTATATGGCTCACCGTCCAGGCCAGGGCGCGGGCGCAGTCGTCGGCCTGCTGCGGCACCTGCGCCTGCGGGCTCAGGCGGTAGCTGATGACCACGCCCACGAAGCCATTTTTGGCCAGCCGCCGGCCGATGGCTTTATAAATAAAATCGTCTTTGCCGCCGCTGTTCCAGCTGCCGCCGTGGATGAACAGCACCACGGGGCGCGGCGCGGCGGCTTTTTGGGTGGGCTGGTACACGTCGAGCCGGTGGCGGTGGGTATCAAAATCGGGGGCTGAGGCGGGCACGTAGGCCACGTCGGCCACGCGGCGGCTGGCGCGGGCCACGGCCCACTCGGTAGCCAGCAGCACCACGGCGGCGGCCAAAAGCAGCCCCAGCGGCGGCAGCGCCAGCAGGCGGAAATAGCGCATAAAATTGAGGAAACGGCCGGCCTTAAGTTGAATGGCGGGCGCGGCCTCACCTACGCCGGCTGGCGCCCGGCGGTTTGGGCGGGTGGCATGGCCGGCAAACCCGGCGAAACCTTATTTTTGCTGGCTGCCAGTGTGTGGCATTTTATTCGTCGGTCTTTTTATTCCCTTCCCAGTGGCTTTTTCGATGCTTTCCAGGCGTTCCCAGTTGGGTGCGGCTTTCATTCTGCTGCTCGGCGTGGCCAGCAGCCTGCCGGCCCAGGCTCAGCGCAAAAAAAAGGATGCCGCGCCCGTCGAGCTTACCAGTGCCTCGCGCCTGCTGCCGCTGTATGGCGGGGCCAGCCCGGCGCAGGCGCAGCAGTTTGTGGGGGCGGCCGTGCTGGCCGACATCGACCGCAGCTTTGGGTCGCGGGCCGAGGCCAGCAAGTTTTTCAGCACCAAGGGCTTCGAGTATCTCATTGAGCACCAGCCCGACACGGCCGCCGTGCGCTTTAACCTGGCCTGGGTGCTCGACCCCCAAAACGCCGACGCCTACCGCGGCCTGGCCGTGCTGCTGAGCCAGCGCAAAGCCCCCGCCACCGAGGTGCAGACGCTGCTGCTGCAAGGCCTGGCCGTGGCCCCCACCAACGCCTACCTGCTCACCGACGCCGCCACCACGGCCGCCGACCGCTACACCCAAACCAAGAAAAAGAAGGACCTCGCCGAAGCCGCTGGCTACGTGCAGCGCGCCCTGCTCGCCGACCCCAACCTCGCCGACGCCTGGCAAACCCAGGCCCGCATCCGCTACGAGCAGGAAGACTATGCCGGTGCCTGGGAGGCCGTGCACAAAGGCCAGGCCCTCAACATGAGTAGCCTGGATTTCAACCTGATAGGCGACCTCAAAGAAAAGCTACCCGACCCGCAGGGCAAGTTTCGGTAATGGTTTCTGGCTACGCTCGTCATGCTGAGCGGAGCCGAAGCATCTCTATCGGTGAACTAACTCTTAACGCTAGCAACGAAGCGGCAGAGATGCTTCGACGGCACTGCGCACCGCTCAGCATGACGAGCGGCGCCTTAAAACAAGCTGCCCTGCACCACCTGCGGAATGGGCCGGGGCGGCTGAATAGGAAAGCCCGTGAGGGCGTGCACGCGGCCCAAAAAGTGCTGCGCCCAGATGGGCGCGTGGCGCACATCTTTCTGGTGAATGAAAATATAGGCCGCGTGCAGGCCCTGCTGGTACCAGTCGGCCAGGCGCGCGGCCCACTCGTCGGCGCGCTGGAAGTCGCTGGCTACCAGGCCGTGGCCGTTGAAGCGCAGAAAGGCCACGGGCGTGGTAAGGCGCTGGGGCAGCACGTCGCGCCGGCCGGCTACGTCGGTGATGACCAGCGTTTTATTCAGGGCCTCAAGGGTGGCGAAAACCGTGTCGGCCAGGCCGCGGTCGGCAAACCAGCGGGGGTGGCGCAGCTCCACGGCCAGCGGTATTGCGGCGGGCCAGTCGAGCAGGAAGCGCTCTAGCCGGGGCAGGTTTTCGGGGCCGAAGTGCGGCGGCAGCTGCAAAAAGCACGGCCCGAGCCGGTCGTCCAGCTCCGCGATGGCGCGGGTGAAGGTGAGCACCAGCGCATCGGTATTGTACAGCTCGCGCTCGTGGCTGATGCTGCGCGGCAGCTTGGGGCAAAACCGAAAGCCCGGCCCCACGGCCTCGCGCCAGCGCCGCACGGTGGGCGCGTCCGGAATGCGGTAGTGCGTGGTATTCAGCTCTAAGCTGTTGAACTGCTGGGCGTAGTAGTGCAAATACTCGGGCTCCTTGATACCCAGCGGGAAGTACGAGCCCAGCCACTCCTTATTGGTCCAGATGGGGCAGCCCACGTAGAGGCCCGGCGCGGCCGGGGCCGTGGGCTGGGCGCGGGCCAGCACCTGAGCAGTTTCGGGGTGGTCGGCGGGCAGCCGAAAATCAACGTGGCGCAGGTCGGGCAGTCGGCCAAAATCCATGCGGCGAAGGTACGCTTGCCGCTGAAAAGAGGCCCGTCATATACGAAATAAATAGCACTTACGCAACCCGGCTTCGGACGCGGCTTTTGGGTAAATGCCAAAATTTTGCACCCGCCGCAAAATCTAATTACGACTGCCGTATCGGAATAATACAATAATAGACCTAAAACCGCCTTTAACAAACACAATCGGCTATTAAGGAGGCTCGATTAACTGGTCTTCATTTAACTTAAATGCAAGTTTTCTAAGAAAAGAACAATTTTAATAAATTGACAACGGAGTTAGTAGGAGCCAATAGCAGGTTTTTAAGAGGGCGGTGGTACATTCGGTTAGTTACCATCCCAAAAAGCGCATGACGCTCACGCGAACTACTTTTCTGACTTCCGGCCTTCTTTTTATAAGTGTTTACTTAGTGTTACTCTGCGCGTTGGCTTCGCCAGCCGCAGCGCGCTCGCTGCGGGCGCACAAAGCCAAGACCACCGCTACCACCCTATCTACTACTACCGTGCTCCGGGGCCGGGCCTCGTGGTACGGCCGCGAGCACCAGGGCATGCGCACCAGCAGCGGCGAGCGGTTCAACCGCTTCAAATACACCTGCGCCCACAAAACGCTGCCTTTTGGCACCCGCTTGCGCGTTACTAATATCAAGAACGGCAAGGCCGTCGTAGTGCGCGTTTCCGACCGGGGCCCGTTCCGCCACCAGCGTATCATTGACCTGGCCGAAGTGGCCGCCCGCCCGCTGGGCATCGTTTCGGCCGGCGCGGCCAGCGTCATTGCCCAGGTAGTGCCCGCCACCACGCCGCTCGGCCCGTCGGCCGCCCCCGCCAACCTACTGGCCATTCAGGCCGCCGACCCCACGCCTGCCGCCGCTTTCGCTACCTACGACCTGCCCAGCGCCGCCGATAGCGCGCTGGTGGCGGCCGCTGCGCCGGCCACTGCCACCGCCCCCGTGGCGGCCAGCGCCGCGCCCTCGGCGCTGCCCACCGGCTCGCTGCTGGCGGCGCGGCCGGCCAGCCGCTTTCTGGTGCAGGCCGGCACCTTTGCCGACGCGCAGAATGCCCAGGCCCTGCGCGACCGCCTTTTGGCCCTCGACCCGGCCCTGGCCGTGCAGCTGAGCGAAGAACTAATTGATGGTAAGCCGCTGCAGCGCGTGCTCATCGGGCAGCTCGATAGCTGGCTGGCCGCCGAAACCGTGCGCCGCCGCCTGCAAGCCAAGGGCCTGGCCGGCCTGGTGCGCCAGCTGCCGGGCCAGCCCGCGCTGGCCGTAAACGACGCCGTGGCTGCGCCACCCATCGCCCCGTAGCGCCCCCCGCCCGCTTCTTCTCAAGCCAAAAAGGCTCCTCATTCAGCTGAATGAGGAGCCTTTTTGGCTTGAGAAGAAGCTGCTTATTCTTCCGAATCCGCTACTTTTTTTACTACCACAATCGATACTACGGCCAGGGCGGCCACGGCCAGAATCAGCTGGGTCGACGAGAAATTCTTGGATACTTTGCGTAGCAGCACGCCACCGTTTTTGAGCAGGTCGTCCATGTGCTCGGTCTTGCCCTGAAATACGTTTACCGCGGCTTCGAAAGTGCGGGCAATATCTTCGGGCAATACTTTTTCGATTTGTTGAAGCTGGTCGGCCATCGGAGGAAAGAATGAAATGGTGAGGTTGGGCAGGCAGCGGCTAACGGCTCCCGCAGGCCGTTTGTACGGGAACGGGCGGGCCATGTTCCCGCTCAGCTAACTATTTAGCCCATTTTGCTTTCCGATTGCCTACTCCACCACCACCAGCTGCGAGCTGCTGCGGCTGCCCTCGCGCACGGTGCAGTGGTAGGCGCCGGGCGCCAGGCCGCTGAGGTCGAGCGGCACCTTTTGGGGCCCCGCGCCCAGCGTGCGGCCCGGCACCGGGCGGCGCACCTCGCGCCCTAGCCCGTCGAAAACCACGACCTGCACCACCCCACCTTCGCTGGTAAAGGCCAGCGTGGCCGGGCCGCCCACGCTGGGGTTGGGGTACACCCCAAAGTCGGCCACGGCCGTAGCGGCACTGGTAGCCAACGCGTTGGGCTTGATAACCGGCACGTAAGGGAAGCTTTGCCCAAAAAGCGCCGTGAGCGTGGTGGGCGTTACCTGAAACCAGTCTTTGAGAATGCTGGTGTAGATGCTGCGGAAGTCGAACTGCATGGGCACGTTGTCGTTCACGCCGGCATTGGCGGGCAGCGTGGGGTTGGGGCCGTGCACAAGGGGGTTGGCCTTGGAGCCAAAAACCAGCAGCGGGGCCGCCGCGCCGTGGTCGGTGCCCAGGCCCGAGTTGGACCGGATGCGGCGGCCAAACTCCGAGAACGTCATGCCAATTACCCGGTCTTGCACCCCGAGCAGGCGCAGGTCGTCCTGGAAGGCGTTGATGCCGTCGGCCACCTTGCCCAGCAGCGTAGCGTGCGCGCCGGTGGTGGTGCTGCCGGTGGCTGGCACTTGCAGCGTGTGCGTGTCGAAGCCGCCGAACTGGCACACATAGATGCGGGTGCTGAGGCCGCCGGCCACCAGCTGGGCCACGATTTTGAGCTGGTCGGCCAAGGCATTTTGGCCCGCCGCCGGGTACAGCGGCGAGAGGTTGCGCGCCCGCCCAGCCGCCGCCTGAATGGTGGCCGTGTACACCTGCGTCTGGCTCACTACCTGCCGGATAAAGGTAAGCTCGTGGCCGGCCGGCGTGTTGGGCGCGGTGGCCACGCCGCCGCTCAGCAGCTGGTAAAACGACGACGTGCTGGCGATGGCCATGCCCATGTTCACGCTTGGCCCCTGCACGCAGTTGCTCACCACCGAGCCGATGCTGATGGCCAGCGGGTCGGGGTTTTGGGCACTGGGGTAGCCGGTGGGGTAGCCCGCAAACTCGCCATCGAGGTAGCGCCCGCCCCAGCCGGTAGTCCAGGTCACGCCCGAGTCGGAGCCCGAGGTCCAGATATCGGTGGCCCGAAAATGCGAGAAATTGGGGTTCGGGTAGCCCACGCTCTGCACCACGCCCAGCTTGCCATTCTGGTAGAGCTGCTGCGCCGTGGCCATAGCCGGGTGAATGCCGGTGGCCGTAGTCAGCGGCAGCACTTGGCTCTGGGGCAGGGCAATGTTGCTGCGCGCCGCCATCAGGGCCGAGTATTGGTCGAGTGGGATTATCATGTTCAGCCCGTCGTTGCCGCCTTGCAGCTGCACGATTACCAGCACCTTATCGGTAGCGGTGGCCGCGTTGGTGAGGGCCGCCAGCTCGGCCGAGTAGCCATACGCCCCGATGGGAAAACCGCTGAGCAGCGTGGTGCCCGCCGTAGCGGCGGCCGTAGCTTGGAGAAATTCGCGCCGTTTCATATTTATAGCTATTAGCTAATGGCCGTTGGCTGTTAGCTTTTTTTGAGATGAAAACCAAAACCTTGAAAAGCCTCGCACCTATGAGCACTTCAGAAAAAGCTAACAGCCAGCAGCCATTAGCTAACAGCCACTAAGACAAGTGGTACTCGGCCAGCCCGGCCAGCGCTTTCAGCATGGCTTGTAGCTTGGTGAGCACGGCGTTTTTGCGGGCGGCGTTGGTGGGGGCGGCCAGGTACTGGCTCCACTCGGTGGTCCACTCAAAGTCGGGCAGGCCGGGAATGAGGGCGTTTTTGAGGAAGGCCAGCTGGCTGGCCGTGAGCGTGAGGGGCAGCAGCAGGCGCACAAACTCGTCGATGAGCAGGTTGGGGTCGGAGCCCGAGCCCGAAATGGTGGCCGGCATGGCCTGCACCAGCGCGATGGGGTCGGCCTTGAGGGTGAAGCCGTTGCGGACGTAGCCGGTGCCGATAAAGAGGTCGGTGGCCTGGCTGCGGCGGGGCAGCGTCACGGCGTTTATCCAAAGCTCGTGGTACTGCGGGCTTTGGTAGTAGGCCACCCAGCCGGCCACGTTGGGCGGGTCGCCGAGGGTTTGCTGCTGCACGTTGGCCAGGGCGTAGAGGTAGTCCCACATGCCGTACTGCGCCACCACGCTGCTAGCCGGCGGAAACGCCAGCTCCAGCTGCCGGCACACGCCGATGGTGAAGTCGAGCGGGCTCTTGATGAGGCAGCCCACCGTGGCCGC
>JAKONR010000345.1 GCA_022701825.1 Hymenobacteraceae bacterium
GACATTGACCTCATCAAAAAGCAGAACCTACTATGATGAATAACGCTCAGCTGGCTAATGCCAGCTTAAACGACATCGTATTTGAGGGGCGTAATAAGGCCTACGGGGCTTATTACCTGCGGCGCATCTACGGTCGGCACGTTACGCGGGCGCTTATTATCGGAGCTTTCTTCTTGGGACTGCTCGTAGTGATTCCCGCCATTGCAAAATACCTAGAGGAACATAAGCCCAAAGAAGAGCTGAACCTCAAGGAAAACGTGCTTATCGACGCGCCGCCGCTGGACAACACCCAGCCGCCGCCCCCGCCGCCCCCGCCGGCCAGCACCCCGCCCCCTCCCCCGCCGCCCGACCCGCCCAAGGTAAACCAGATTAAGTTTACCCCGCCAGTGGTGGCTAAGGACAAGGAAGTACGCCAGGAAGAAGATGTACCCGATGTAAAGGACATCAAAGAGCAGAACATCGGCACCAAGACCGTAACCGGTGGTGTAGATGCAGCTCCCGACCTGAGCGGCCTGAGCGGCGAAGGCAAAGCCGCCGCCCCGGTAGCCGAAGTGTTAGAAGACAAAGTCTATACCTACGTAGAGCAAATGCCCCAGCTGCCGGGTGGCGGTGGCCAGCAAGCCATCGTAAACGCCATCCAGAAAGCCTTCCGCTACCCCGCGGTTGACCTTCGCAACCAGGTAGAAGGCCGCGTATTCGCTAAGTTTACGGTGGATGAAAACGGTGGTCTTACCGACGTAGAAGTAGTGAAAGGCCTCAGCGGCACGATTGACGCCGAGACCATCCGCGCCATCAAAACGCTGCCGAAGTTTATCCCCGGTAAGCAAAATGGCCGGGCAGTGAAGGTATCGTTCACGGTGCCAATTTCGCTGAAGATTCAGTAAGGTAGCCCGCTACCGCTTTCAAACGCCCCGAGTGCCTTGCGCTCGGGGCGTTTTGCGTTTTGGGGCCTTGCAGGAACTTGGTAGAGAAATAAGTAGAAAATTCTAAACAGGAGCTTGTGGAAAATAGCGAGCGGTAGCATCAGAGAAAAGCATGGTGGCCACCGGCACTTCACTCCCTCAACTAATCTCGCTTATGTCTCTGCTTCCAACTATTTTCCCGGCCTCGCTCGACGACCTTGTTTTTGAGGGGCGCAACCAAGCCTACGGCGCGTACCAGCTGCGGCAGGCCTACAATGGCCACGTGCGCACGGCGCTAAGCCTGATGATAGGCCTGTGCGCGCTACTGGCCGTGGGTGGCACGGCCTGGCAGCGGCTGCACCCCACCGCTACGCCCATCACGACCACCTCAACGCCTACCAAGTTCATTACGCCCCCCACCTACGTGGCTGAAGCGCCTAAGCCTAAGTCCATCGCACCGCCCGCTAAGCCCAGCCAGCCCCGCCTGGCCACCACTACGGCCGCCGCGCCGCGCGCTGCTGCTACGATGCCCACTGAGGTAGCGAAAGACGAGTTGGTACCTAATAAACCGCCCGTCAAGATGGACATTGCCGAGCCGGCGCCCGGCCTGGCCACCACCGGCCCGGCCGTGCTCGGCACCGACGACGTGGCGGGGGCGGCCACGGGCACGACCACTGGCAAGGCCGGGCCGGGTAGCGAGGGCGGCACCGGCGAGGGCGCGGCCGTAACCGGCCCTTATATAGTAGTTGAGAAAATGCCCGAGTTTGCGGGGGGCATGGATGCGCTGATGCGCTATCTGCGCAGCCACCTGCGCTACCCCAGCGCCGCGCTGCGCGAGCAGGCCGAAGGCCGCGTGTACGTGAGCTTTGTGGTGCAGGCCGACGGCACGATTGCCGACATCAGCGTGCCCAAGGGCCTGGGCTACGGGCTGGATGAGGAGGCCCAGCGCGTGGTGCGCCAGATGCCGCCCTGGACGCCCGGCCGCCAAAGTAACCACGCTGTACCCGTGCGCTTTACCTTGCCCATCACCTTCAAGATCCAGTAGCGGGCGGCAAGAGCGGGTAGGATTAAAAGCCGGCTCATTAGGAGAAGCCGGCTTTTTTCACCTTTTTTGCACCTTGGTTGCACGCTCCCGGCCGCTGTGGCCGAACATTTTGCCCCCCGGCCTTTGTTACCCAGGGCAACTTTCCCACTCTTCCTCATGCGCGATAGCTTCACTGAAGAGCGGCTGGGCCCGCCCCAGCAGCCGGTGCGTTTGTTTGACATACTCCGCGCCGTGGCTTATATGGCCCTTGGTGGCTGGATGCTCTATACTGCCAGCCGCCCAATGGTAGGTGCCCTCCTACCACTCAGTACCAAGGCCCGTCTTATCTTGGGCGGCATTCTGGTGCTCTACGGCATTGTGCGTTTGGTGCGCGCGTTTCCTTTTAAATCCCGCAAATCCCGGCCCGATGACTTTAGCTGATTTTTCGGCCCCCAAAGGCCGCCTTTTTTTGAGTGCGCTGCTGCTGGCAGCGGGCCTGCTGCCCAGCTGCGGCGGCAGCCAGGATGGGCCCACCGACACGGCCACCAGCGGCCACGTGGCCATCAGCGTCGATGAAACGTTTGCGCCCATCCTGGAGTCGGAGGTTGATACGTTTCAGAAACTGTACGTCGATGCCCACGTGAAGGCCACCTACCAGCCCGAAGACAGCGTGATGCTGGACTTGCTGAACGACAAAGTGAAGCTGGCCGTGGTATCGCGCGACCTCAATGAGCAGGAAAAAGCTGAACTAGCTAAGCAGACCATGACGCCGACCACAGTACACGTGGGCGTCGATGGCCTCGCTATCATTCTGCATCCATCCAACCCCGACTCGCTACTAACGGTAGCGCAGCTGCGCAGCATCTTTAGCGGCCAGACGACCAGTTGGGGCAAGGTGAGCGGCCAGAAAAAGCTGGGCGACATCAACGTAGTGTTTGATGCCAACCGTAGCAGCACGCTGCGCTTCGTGCGCGACTCGCTGCTGCGCGGGCAGCCGCTGACCAAGCGCGTATTCGCGGCCAACTCCAACCCCGAGGCGCTGGCCTACGTGGCGGCGCACCCCAATGCCATCGGCGTGGTGGGCGTCAACTGGGTGTCGGACCACGATGACCCCACCGTGACGAGTTTCCTGAAAACGGTGCGGGTAGCGTCTATCACGGCGCGGGCCAACCCGACGAAGAATGACTATATTCCGCCCTACCCGCGGTATTTGGCGCCCTACACGCCCGAGCAGCTCAAGGCTAATAGCGACTTGCAGCGCTACCCGTTGCAGCGCAATATTTATTTGATTAACCGCGAGGCGCGCACCGGACTTGGCTCGGGATTTGCCTCTTTTGTGGCCGGGCAGAAAGGGCAGCTTATTTTCTATA
>JAKONR010000364.1 GCA_022701825.1 Hymenobacteraceae bacterium
CAGCTGGTTAGAGCGTCGGATTGTGATTCCGAAGGTCGTGGGTTCGAGCCCCATTATTTACCCGCTAGAAAGTCCCCGGATGCGAATCCGGGGACTTTTTTTGTTATTTGCGCCGTTGCGCCCCTGACTTCTTATTTCTCATTAACTCATTCTTTCCCAAATGAGCCTTCTTGTAATCGGCTCCGTGGCCTTCGACGCCCTGGAAACTCCCTTCGGCAAAACCGACAAAATTATCGGCGGTGCGGCTACCTACATCAGCCTGTCGGCCTCCTACTCGACCAAGCCCGTGAATCTGGTGGCCGTGGTGGGCGGCGACTTTCCGCAAGCCGATATTCTGACTCTGGAGGAGCACGGCGTGAACACCGAGGGCCTGCAAATCAAGCAGGACGAAAAGTCATTTTTCTGGTCGGGCAAGTACAACAAAGACCTCAACTCGCGAGAAACCATCACTACCGAGCTTAACGTGCTCGGCTCGTTCGACCCTATTATTCCCGACGCTTACCAAAACTGTAAGTACCTGATGCTGGGCAACCTGGCCCCGCAAGTGCAGCGCCTCGTCATTCAGCGCCTCGTCAATCGCCCCAAGCTCATCGTGCTCGACACCATGAACTTCTGGATGGACATCGCCGCCGAAGAGCTGCTGGCTACCATCGAAATGGTGGACGTGCTCAGCATCAACGACGAGGAGGCCCGCCAGCTTTCCGGCGAGTACTCGCTGGTGAAAGCTGCTCGCAAAATCCTGGCCTTTGGGCCTAAGTTCTTGATTATCAAGAAGGGCGAGCACGGCGCGCTGCTCTTCCACAAAAACAAAGTATTCTACGCCCCCGCCCTGCCCCTGGAAGAAGTATTCGACCCGACCGGCGCGGGCGACACCTTCGCGGGCGGCCTCATCGGCCACATCGCGGCCACCGACGACTGCTCGTTCGAGAACATGAAGCGCGCCGTCATCCACGGCTCGGCGATGGCCTCATTCTGCGTCGAGAAATTCGGCACCGAGCGCCTGCTCAACCTCTCGCAAGAGGAAATTGAAGCCCGCGAAGCCATGTTCGAAGAACTAGTAAAAGTGCAGCCCGCCGCCGTAATCGAGAATGTGCGGTAGGTTTCAGCTTGCCGTTTGCAGAACAGTCAAGTAAGCTTGTCATGCTGAACGCAGTGAAGCATCGCTGCCGCCTCGTTGAATAGTGCGGCAGCGATGCTTCACTACGTTCAGCATGACCTTTATCATCTCGTAATATGACCGCCTGGCTCCGCAAAAACCGTGGCGAACTGTTGTTTTTCAGCGCTTTCACCCTGGTAATGACTACTGGCCTGCGCCAGCCCGTGCTGAGCACGTTGCAGCGCGGCCTGCTGGCTACCGGCCTGTGGCGCGCCACGCCGCCCGCGCCCCTTGCCGCCACGGCGCAGTTTGCCAGCGAGCGCACGTACCCGCTCAGCGTGCCGCTGACTACGCTCGATGGCCGCCCGGCCAACCTCAGCCAGTTTCGGGGCAAGGTGGTGCTTGTGAACCTGTGGGCCAGTTGGTGCCCGCCCTGCCTGGCCGAAATGCCCGGTCTGCAAGCCCTCTACCAGAAAGTGGACACGAGCAAAGTCGCCTTCGTGCTCATTTCGCTAGATGAAAACCAGAACAAGGCCCGCGCCTTGCTCAAGCGCAAGCACTACACGCTGCCGGTTTTCTTCCCGACCGCCGAACTGCCCGCGCCGTTCCAAACTTCGTCCATTCCGTACACCGTTGTCCTCACGCCAGAGGGCCGGGTAGCCGACCGCCACAGCGGCATGGCCGACTACGACACGCCCGAGTTTAAGGCCGCCCTCGAAAAGCTTGCGGGTATGTAAAACGGAGTGGCACTCCGTTTATCGTTGTTGGGCCGCGCCCGGCGCGAAAACGGAGCACCACTCCGTTTTACAAAAAAAGACAACCTCAGCGCCTCCACATCGGTAAAAGAAAAGGTACCCACCTTACTCTTTTCAGCTATGTCACTCGCCAAAAAAGAAACTGACCTGACGAACGATAAAACGTCCGTCAACCCGGCTGCCAATACCAAACGGAAAAGCACCCAGGTACAAAGCCCGAACACGACCGACGTATCGGCCCACGGCAACACCACAGACGGCAATAGCGCTGGCCACGGCGTAGATAACATTCGCAGCAACCCCCAAGGCAACAAGCCCATGTCGGTAAACTCCGGCAAAGTGGGCAAAGGCGGCGACGCCAAGCACTAGACCGCAGATTCAAACGGATTTGTCGGATTTAACGGATACGCCGCTAGCGCGGCTGACTATTTTAGTAAGAACCAAGAAAGCTGCCCAAAAGGCAGCTTTCTTGGTTTAAGATGCAAGCTATTTCCCTTAAGCGGTTACCCACAATAAAATGAAGCTGTTTATAAGAAGTCTACATTCGTCATGTTGAGCATGCTGCGCAGCATGACACGTAGTTGCTCATTTTAAAAAAATCCTAAACAGCTGCTATAGCATAGCCAGCCGCGCCAGCGGCGCATCCGTTAAATCCGACAAATCCGTTTGAATCTGCGGTCTAGAATTCCCACCCCAGCCACTTCTTGAAGCCTGCTTTTTGGACATCATCAGCCTCAGCCAGCTTCTCCACCGCGTAGCGCACGCCAAACGCAGCCTGCGGCTGCGCCGGTAGCTCTACCAGCACCAGCCGGTTTTGCCGGAACACGGCCACCTCGTAGAGTGGCGCGTCAGTGCTGAGCAGGCTGTGTACGTTCATATCGACGCGGCGGCCATTGATGGCCACGATTTCGTCATCGACGGTGAGGGCAGCGGCGGCCGGCGAGCCAGGCCAAATGTAGGTGACCTCAGTGCGCTCGTTTTTCACCACCGTGCGGAAGCCGAAAAGGCCTTCCGAGGCCGAGGCGTTTTCGTAGGCCACGAGCTGGCAGCCCACGGTGTGCAGCGCCTTATCAAGCGGCTCTTGCAGGGGCGCGGTGCCATTGATGAATTTATCGAAGTAGACCTGCATTTTGCGGCCCGCTACCTCGGCCACGATGCGAGCATAGTCCTCGTCGGTGTACCCTAGGCCGGTTTTGCCGAAGTCGTCGTAGAGGCGGCGCATCACGTCGTCGAGGCTGCGGGCGTGGCCATGCAGCTGCCGCAGGGTAAGGTCGAGTAGCAGCGCCGTGAGCGCGCCCTTGTGGTAGACCGACACCTTGCGGTCGGGCACGCCGGGCTTGTAGCCGTCGAGCCAGAGGTCCATGCTAGCATCGGCCAGGCTCAGGTTTTGGCCGCCTGCGTCGTCGTAGTGCTTGCGCAGCACAAGGTTCAGCTCCTCAAAATATTGGGCCGGCGTGCGCACGTGGCTGCGCGCTAGCAAGTACTCGCCGTAATAGGTCGTGATGCCCTCCGCGATGTAGCAGGTGCGGAAATAATTTTCGCGAGCGTAGTCATACGGCTGCATCTCGGCGGGGCGAATGGCCTTGATGTTCCAGGTGTGAAACAGCTCGTGGCAGCTCACGCCCAGCAATTCTTTATACAGCGCCTCGTGCATCAGCAGCTCGGCCGGCCCTAGCGTTATTACGGTCGAGTTGTGGTGCTCGACGCCGTGGTAGTGCTTGTAGGGCAAGAACTGGTTGAGAAAGTGATAATCTTGCACTGGAAAGCCGCCGAACAGCGCCAGTTGCTCTTCCGAAAAAGCCTTAAAGTCAGCCAGCAAGCGCGGCCAGTTCACCAGTGCTTCCTCGCCCTGCGCCCATACGTGGAAGGGCAGCCCGCCCGCCTCGTACTGCTGGTGCTGAATGGTAGGGCTGGCAATAAGCGGCGCATCGGCCATCTGGTCGAAATTTTTAGCCTCTAGCACGTTGGGCTTCGACTGCGGCAGGCCGCAGGCCAGGCGCCAGTCGGGCGGCAGCACCAGCGAGAGCTGGCACGGCAGCTCCTGGTGCCCCTCGGCGTACATGAGCGCCTGCACGGGGTTGAGGTACAGCTGCGTTTCATCGAGCCACGAGCCGCCGGCATCCATCTGATGGGCGTAGAAATTGTAGCGCACGCGCACGCTGCGGCCCGCCGCGCCGGGCACTTCCCAGCGGTCTTTCGTGACCTTGCGGTAGGGGAGAGCTTCGTCGGTTTCGGCATCGCTGATTTCGACCCGCTGAATCTTCTGGCCGAAATTTTGAATTTCGTAGCGCCCAGGCCGCCAGGCGGGTAGCTGCAAGGCCAGAGGCGCGGCGGCCTCGGCCGGCACCTCCACCATGAGCTGAATTTGCAGGTAAAACGTGAGCGGATTCTCGAACGAAACGTGGTAGTAGGTCATGGGTAGGAGCGATGCGGCGCGCAATGTAAAGCGGAGTGGCACTCCGTTTCCGGCAGAAGGGTGTGTACGCAAAAGCCAGTTGCGCGGACTTTGTAGTTCGCGTGCGGTATTGAGCATCCAGACGTACCGGGCGCACGCGGACTGCAAAGTCCGCGCAACTGCGCGCCACACTGCTTTACATGGCTGTTGCTATTGTAAAGCTAAATCCGTACCTTTGCCGGCCCAACTGGTAAT
>JAKONR010000475.1 GCA_022701825.1 Hymenobacteraceae bacterium
CGCAAAGTAACGGTGAAATAGCGAAGCGATGAATTGCCCTTCCCACGCTTGCCCCAATATTCTGCCGCTACTTTTGCTCACTATGACCTCACCCACCCGCCTGTTGCTGCTCGGGGCCGGCCGCTCGGCCTCGGCCCTCATCGACTACCTGCTGGCCCACGCGCCCGCCGAAAACTGGTTTCTGACCGTGGCCGATGCCCAGCCCGCGCACCTAGCGCCGGTGCTGGCCGCGCACTCGCAGTACACCCGCCCCGTGGCGCTCGACGCGCACGATGCCGCGCAGCTCGACGAGCTGGTGAGCCAGGCCGACCTCATCATCTCGATGCTGCCCGCCGCCCTGCACCCGGTAGTGGCGCGCGCCTGCCTGCGCTACCGCCGCCACCTGGCCACGGCCAGCTACGTGAGTGCCGAAATCCGGGCCTTGCACGACGAGGCGGCGGCCGCCGGGCTGGTTTTCTTGATGGAATGCGGCCTCGACCCCGGCCTCGACCACCTCTCGGCCATGCAGACGCTCGACCAGCTGCGGGCGGCAGGTGCCAAAATCACGGCTTTTCGCTCGTACTGCGGCGGGCTGGTGGCCCCGGAGAGCGAGGGTGCGAACCCCTGGCGCTACAAATTCAGCTGGAACCCGCGCAACGTGGTGCTGGCCGGGCAGGGCGGCCCGGCGCAATACCTGGAAAATGGCGAGCTAAAAGCCATTCCTTATAAGGAGCTGTTTGCCCGCGCCCAAGTGTTGGCGGTGCCCGGCCACGGCCATTTCGAAGGCTACGCCAACCGCGATTCGCTGGGCTACCGCGAAATCTACGGCCTGCACGACGTGCAAACCATGCTGCGCGGCACCCTGCGCCGCCCCGGCTACTGCGGCGCCTGGCAGGTGCTCGTTGCGCTGGGCCTCACCGATGATGCCCAAAAGCTGGGCAACGCCGCCACTTTGCCCTGGCAGGAGCTGGTAGCCAGCCGCCTGCCCCAGCCCGCCGAAGCCGCCGCCGCGCTGGCCGCCCAACTGCACCTCGACCCCCACGGCCCCGAGCTCACGCGCCTGGCTTGGCTGGCTTTGTTCAGCGAGCGCCCGGTGGGGCTAGCCAATGCCACCGCTGCGCAACTTTTAGAACATCTCTTGCTCGAAAAATGGGCGCTCGGCCCCCACGACCGCGACCAAGTGGTCATGCTGCATCAGTTTGACTACGAGCTGGCTGGCGAAGCCCGTCGCCGCACCGCGTCGCTCGTGACCACGGGCCGCGATGCCACGCACACCGCCATGGCCCAAACCGTGGGCCTGCCGCTGGGTATGGCCGTGCGCCGCCTGCTGCGCGGCGAGGTAGCCGGGCGCGGCGTGGTCATCCCCATTACTTCCGACTTCTACGAGCCGATTTTGGCTGAGCTAGCAGTCGACTATGGTATTGTATTTCAAGAGCAGGATGAGCGCCGGTAGCCCGCTGCTCGTGCTGGCTTACCTGCGGCTGCGGGCGCGGCTGCTGGGCCGGCTGGCGCGGGAGATTGGGGCACTGCGGCTGCTGGTGCTGCTACCCTTCGTGTTTATGTCGGTAGGGCAGGCGCTGGCGGTGGCCACCAAGCATGCTTGGTGGCAGTGGGCAGTGCCGGTGGTGGTGGCCTGGGCGCTGCTCGGCGCGCACCGGCAGCGGGGCGACTACCGCTTTTTGGCTACTACGGCGCCGGGTTTTCGGACGTGGCTGGCGTGGGAATATGCGCTGCTGGCCTTGCCAATCGTGGCCGTGCTGCTGGGTGGGCGTGCCTACGGCCCCGCTGCGTTGCTGCTGGCGCTGGCCCCGCTGGTGGCCTGGGCACCGCCCGCCCGCGAAGACCGCGCCAGCCGGCACCGTTGGCGCAGCCCGTTTCGCAGCGAGGCCTTTGAGTGGGTGAGTGGGATGCGCGCTACTAAGGGACTGATACTATGGTTCGTGCTGGTAGGGTTAGTTGCCTGGCAGCGGGCTTCGCCGCTGGCTCCAGTGGCGGCGCTGCTGGCGTGGCTGCCGGTAGTGCTGGCTTGCTACGGCACGGCTGAGCCAGCCACCATGTTGGCTTTTGCTGCTGGCTCACCAGCGCAATTTTTGCGGCGGCGCTTGCAGCTGGGGTTAGGCTATGCAGCGGCTACGGCAGTGCCATTTTGGGCGCTGCTGGCGAGTGGGCCGGCGGGTTGGGGGGGCGCACTCGCCGTGGCCGTGGCTTGGCTGGTGCTCGTGGCGTTGTTCATCTTTACTAAGTACGCCTTTTACCCCAACGAAACGCATTTTCGCCTCACGCAGGGGCTGGTTTTGGGGGTGGCGCTACTGTTGCTGGGCCACCCGCTATACCCGGTGCTACTGCTCGTGGCGGCCCTCGGGCTGCCCTGGCAGAGCCGCCGCCGCCTGCGGCAGCTTATTAGTGCTAAATAGAATAATGGTATGAGTTAAAGAGATGGTATTTAGTGCTTTTTATTTCTAAAAAGCATGTTGAGTCATGCAGCGCGCAGCGAAGCATCTCGCTCGCACCGTTACAATCGACATTGATTACTGCGCCACGCGGGATGCTTCGCTGCGCGCTGCATGACCTAGCAATACGCTTCTGAACAGCTTAGTTACCTATCATTCACTGCCCCATGCTCGAAGTCCGCGACCTGCATAAAGCCTACGGCCGCCATCAGGTGTTGCGCGGCGTAAGTCTGGCCGTGCGCCCCGGCACCATCCACGCCCTGATAGGGGCCAACGGTGCGGGTAAAACTACCCTGATAAACTGCCTCTATGGCCTCGAAACAGGCTTTACGGGCACTGTGGGCGTAGGCGCTACCTACGGCGCGGTGCGCGACTGCACCGGCCTAGTGCCCTATGAGCCGTATTTCTACCCCCGCCTCACGGGGCGCGAGTACGTGGCGTTTTGCCTGCAAGCCCGCCGCCGCCCGGTGCCTGAGCTGCGCGGCTGGAACCAACTGCTCGACCTGCCCCTCGACCAGTACGCCGATGAATATTCGGCTGGCATGAAAAAGAAACTCGCCCTGCTGGCCGTGCTGGTGCAGGATTTTGCCTACCTCATCCTCGACGAGCCCTTCAATGGCCTCGACCTCGAAGCCAACCTGCTGCTCAAGGAAATCCTCAAGCGCCTGCGCGACCGCGGCACCGGCCTACTGCTGACCTCGCACATCCTGAGTACCCTCACCGAAGTGGCTGACGAGGCCAGCGTGCTGGTCGGCGGCCGGGTGCAGCGTCACTACGCCGCCACCGAATTTGGCACCTTGGAGGCTGACCTGCTGGCCGCCCTGCACGGCGAAAAGCTGGCGCAACTGCGCACACTGCTGTAAAACGGAGTGGTACTCCGTTTCGCGTTAGGGTAGCTCGCTGGGCTTGAAATAGCGCTCCGTTTCGCGTCGGGGTAGCTCGCCGGGCGCGAAAACGGAGTGCCACTCCGTTTTACAAGGCCAAATAAAACCCGCCCAGCAGCGCCCGAAACGCTGCCGAATACGCGCCCTCGGCGTCCTGAATAATGAGTTCGCTTTCCCGCCTTACCACTGCCCCGCGCCCAAACGCGCTGATGCAGCGCGTGGCGCGCCCGCCCGGCCGGTGCCGCACCGTCAGCCGCGCTTGCACGGGTAGCCCGCCCGCCGCCGCCTCGCGCTCAAATTGCTGCATCTCGGGCGGCGGCAGCAGCACCGTGAGCGTGCCGCCCGCCGCCAGGTGCCCCGCCGCAAAGCCGATAATGTCGCCAAACGTGAGCGAGCCCGCGCCCTCGTGCCGCGCCGTGGCTCGCGCCGCATCGGGCGAAGCCAGGCTGCGCCGAAAAAACGGCGGGTTGCAAATGATGTGGCTAAACAGCCCCGGTCGCGTGTCGGCATAAGCCGCTAGGCTCAGCGGCCATACTTGAATGCGGCTAGCCCAAGGGCTGGCCGCCGCGTTAGCGGCCGCCTGGGCAGCGGCGGCGGGGTCTATTTCTATCGCCTCAATCGTGGCGGCCGGGGCGCGTTGGGCGGCCATGAGCGCCAGCAGCCCGGTGCCCGTGCCGAGGTCGAGCATGCGGGTGGCCCCGGCCAGGTCGGCCGCCGCGCCCAGCAGGCAGGCGTCGGTACTCACTTTTTGGGCACAGTCGGCCTGGTCGATGCGGAACTGCTGGAACTGGAAGTAGTCGTTGGGCAATTGAGGGAGTGTGGTTAAAAATTTCCTGCGCCGGGCTGCGCTGGCCCGGCGGTCAGGGCCGCGTCAGGCGGTCGCGGAGCCGCAAAAAGGGCTGCTCGAAGTAGCGAAACGACAAGCTGCTGAGCGCCACCGAGCCGCCAAAGGTGACCAGAAACAGCACTGCGCCCTTGCCCCAGGTATCGATGGTAATCTGGTGCCGCAGGCAGTACTGAAACGCTACGTGAATAACCAGAATATGAAATACATACAGCCCGTAGCTAATGGTGCCGAGGTAAGCCAGCACGCGGCTCCTGAGCCGGATAGCCGACTGGGCGGGCACGAATAGCGCAAGCAGGGTACTGAACAGTCCGGCAATCAGGAGTGGCCGGAATATGTTGAACCAGCTCCTGGGCACGTAGGGCAGCACATCGACTTGAAACACCACCGCCAGTAGCACTATACCAAGGAGGCCGTAGCGCAGCGGCAGCGGCCAGCCGTTGATTCGGGCCGAAAAGCCCGCGTAGTCGGTGGCTACCCAGTAGCCCAGCAGCCCGCCCGTGGCAAACACGTCGAGGTGCGTGAGCAGGTCGTTGGTTTCGACCTGCGTATTGGTGGGAAATACCAAAGGCTCCAGAAAACGAAAGAAACAGGCCAGCGGCAGGCAAGCCAGCAGAAACCACGGCAGCCGCCGCACCGGCAGCAAAAACACCACCAGCATCCAAACCAGGTAAAAATGCTCCTCGATGCAGAGCGACCAAAACACCGGCAGCGGCGTGGTGCGCGGCGAGTTGTCGGCGAGCAGCATCTGGTAGTTTTCCAGGAAGGTGAACGAGAAGCGCCAGTCGGGCACGTAGCCGCTGCCCACCATGTGCAGCCCCCAGCGGTCGGCCCAGGCATCGGGCAGCAAAAAGGCCAGTAGCACCATGGCGTAGAACAGTGGCCAGATGCGCAAACTGCGCCGAATAAAGAAGCGGCGCACATCGACCTGCCCCCGCGCCCGCTTGTCGGCCACCAGCAGGTAGGTAATCAAAAACCCGCTCAGCACGAAGAAAAACTGCACCCCGATGCCCCCGCCGCGCTTGAGGTAGCTGAGCGTGGGCGAGGCAATGGCCAGCGGCAAATGCAGCAGAAATACCTTAAAAAACGCGAAAAACCGCAGCGCCTCCAGCGAGTGAAAATGCAGCTTGGCGGGCGGCGTTGGGGCGCTGAGAGCCGGCATAGATAGAATGGATGCTTGGGCGTTAGTTGGATGGAAAATAACTATTTTATTTATAAGATTTTACCATGCTCCGCCTGCCGAATAAAGAAACTCAATAGCTTCCACTGAATCGTTAGTTAGCCAATTGTAGCCGATATCTATGCTATGCATAATACTGATAGTAGTCAGATAACCCGCTTCGGTTAAGTCGCAAGCAAATTTGTTCGGCTCGCCCAACTTTATAATTCCTTTATCGAAAGGCGAAAGCCGTAACAGCAGGCGACAATTAACTGGCGATATAAAAGCTACATCTGCTAGCTCAATTGGGGTTTGCTGACCAATCAACTCTTCTGAGAGTAGTTTTATCAACTGCTGATTCTGCGGCTCGTCAAAGTCAAACAGCCGAATTAGCCTGGTGGGCCAGGCGTCGGGGTATTTGCCGCTGGCCGTATTGTCGGCTATATACTCAAGCTTCATGGCTACCCCAGCGCCTCATACCCTTCATCCACTAGCAGCCCTTTGCCAAGGGCGCTTTGCACCGCTAGCACGTCGCAGCGCTCGTTTTCGGGGTGGCCGGCGTGGCCTTTTATCCATTTGAAGGATACCTTGCGCTGCTCGTAGATGCGCAGGAAGCGCCGCCACAGGTCTTCGTTGGCTTTCTTGCCGAAGTCGGGTTTTTTGACCCAGCCAAAAACCCAGCGCTTTTCGACGGCATCGACCACGTACTTGGAATCGGACACGACGAGGATGGGAATTTCGGGGCGCGTCACGGCTTCGAGGCCCACTATCACGGCCAGCAGTTCCATGCGGTTGTTGGTGGTGCGGCGGAATCCCTGGGTCAGCTCTTTTTCGTGGGGGCCGTAGCGCAGGATGGTGCCGTAGCCGCCGGGGCCGGGGTTGCCGCGCGACGAGCCATCGGTGAAGAGGGTAATCACTTTTTGTAGGGTAGGAGGGTAAGAGGATGAGGGTAGTAAGGCTGGCGGATTAAAGTAACTGTCATGCTGAGCGGAGCACAGCGGAGTCGAAGCATCTCTACCGCTTCATTGCTAGCGAACTAGTTAGTTCACCGACTGTCATGCTTCGACTTCGCTGCGCTCCGCTCAGCATGACAGTCGCTTTTATTCAACGCCTGTAAC
>JAKONR010000499.1 GCA_022701825.1 Hymenobacteraceae bacterium
GAAAGGTCGTTTTCGAGGCTCTGCTCGTCGCCGATGTCCAGCAGAATATCCTCAAACATGCCGGCCTCCGAGTAGTCGTCGCAGGGTATCAGCAGGCCGCATTGCAGCATGTACTGCACCAGGCCCACCGTTTTTAGCGATACCGACTTGCCGCCCGCGTTGGGCCCCGAAATGACGAGGATGCGCTGCTCGGGCGTCAGCTCAATGTCGAGCGGCACAACTTCGCGCTTTTCGGCGTCTTTGCCAGCGGCCTTGTTCTGGTCGCGGAAGGTGAGCGCCAGCACCGGGTGGCGCACGCCGCGCCAGCGGATGAGCGGCTTGCTGCTGAGCTCCGGCAATTGCGCATCGAGCTCGCGGGCCAGGCGGGCCTTGGCCCGGATGAAATCGAGCAAACCCAGGTAGTTATACGCCTTGCGCAGGTCGGGCAGGTGTGGGCGCAGCTGGTCGGTGAGGCTAGTGAGAATGCGAATCAGCTCGCGCTGGTAGGCATTTTCCAAGTCCTTGATGTCGTTATTGAGCTCAAACACCTCAGCGGGCTCGATGAACACGGTCTGGCCCGACGCGCTTTCGTCGTGGATGAGGCCACGCAGGCGGCGCTTGTGCTCGGCCACCACGGGCAGCACCAGCCGCCCGCCCCGGATGGTGGGCTCCGAGTCGGCGGGCACCCAGCCCTCGTTTTTGGCGTGGCGCAAGATGGTGCCCAGCTGCTTGCGCAGCTGGGTCTGGCGCTGCACCAGCTCCTGCCGAATCTGGCGCAGCAGCGGCGAGGCGTCGTCGCGCACCTTGCCCTCGTCGTCCACCACTTTGTCTAGGGCGGCCAGCAGGTTGCGGTCGGCCTGAATGCCGATGCCCAGCAAACGCAGGTTGGGGTAGAGGTTTTCGGGGGCGTGGGTGAAGAAGGTGAGCGCCGCCCGGATGGTGCGCAGGCTCATCTTGACTTCGTAAAACGCGACCACGTCGAGGTAGGCGCCGGGCAGCGAGGCGCGCTTGAGGTGCACGGTCACGTCGAAGTAAAACGCGCCCGGAAACTCACTGCCGCTATTCAGCAGCTGGGCAAACTCGTCGGTTTGGGCCAGCAGTTTGGCCAGGCGCTCATGGTCGGTGACGAACTCCATTTTGGCCACGTAGTGCCGGCCCAGGGCCGACAGGCACAACTGCTCAAGCAGCTCGCGCAGGGTAGTGAAGCCGATTTTGGCCTCAAAATTTTGGGGTACTAACAAATCGAAGCGGCGGGGAATCTGATAATTGATTGCAAAGGTAAAACACGGGTGCGGGCGGGAAGATTCGCGCGGTGCGCCACAAAAGCGGCGGCTAGCAGCCGCGGTAGCTGAAGCTCCAGCCGGGCTAGGCTACTTGCCTTGTTCTGCCTATCGCCCCTACTCTACTGCCGAGTATAAATAGCCCACTAGCAAACTATCCATAGCCTGCTCTCAACTGCTGAAACCAGGCGCGCCGCAAAGTTGCTATACTTTTTATTTTTGAATTATTCCGCTCAACGGTTAAAACAATTTTATTTATAAAAATAATACAACTATGTACGCTTCATCTGCCTCAGCACAGGGTTTAAGAGAATTAATTAGCCCATAATTAACTGATTCAAGTCATTTAACAGCCACTGCCCGTATATTTGCCGCCGAGCCATTCATTTGCACTTTACTTACTAAATAGCCTTTTCAGGCAGAAGTATCTTTACTTAAAAATTGCACTAATTAAATTAACTACGTAGGCCGCAAATATCTTCTTACGGTACTTAGACCTATTCGCCAGTTACCGGGCCGGCTGCTCTGCGGCGGCTACGAGCCACTGATATTTTTGATTCTCTACCTTTTTTATGCAGCGTCCTATATGCGTGATTATTCTACTTCTTTCGGCCGTTCCCTGCGGGTTTTGGGCCTGAGCCTGGGGCTGAGCGGCCTCACCATCGGGGCCGGGCGGGCGCAGTCGCCCACGCCCGGCCTCATCTTTAAGCCGGCCACGGTGGGCACGCCCGGCAGCGCCGTGCTCGACCCCAACGGCGACGGCTACGTGTCGGCCACGGCCAAGGGCTTTACAACGGCGGCCGGCGACATCGGCGCGCAGAGCGAGATTCCGTACCGCTACCTGCCGCAGGTGGCGGCGGCCGAGCCCAATGCCGACCTGCGCGTGGGGCCGAGCAACAAGTTCACCGACTTTGCCGACGTGCCGGGGGGCGGGGCGGCCGTGGGCTTCTACGTCGATGCCAACAGCAACTACCTATTCCGGTTTCGGCTGGGCGGCGCGGCCCCCAACGCCAAGGGCTACAGCATCGCCATCGATACCGACAACAAGTTTGGCTTTAGCGGCCCCAATGCCGACCCCAACGCCGTGGCGCACAACCCCGGCTTTGAGATGGAGATTGTGCTGGATACCAACTTCGGGGTGCGGCTCTACAACCTCGACGGCCTGGCCACGCCCACCGGCACCGGCCCCGCCAACAGCCTCGTGGAGCTGCCCTACGAGAGCTATGCCCAAAAAGCCATTGCCGTGACAACCAACGGCGGCGACCTGGACGTGTTTTATGACTTCTACATTCCGCTGGCGACCATTCAGCAGTATTTTGGCGCGCAGACGTACTTCAACAGCACCGGCACCACGGCCGTGCCGTTTTCGCTCAGCACCTCGCTGCGCATGGTGGCCAATACGCTGATTGCGCCGCACAGCATCACGCAGTACCAGAGTGTTTCGGACATCGGCGGCCTCAACGATGCCAGCTACCCCAACCCCGACAATGCCTTTGCCGCCCTCATAGCCGGGGCCACCCCCACCACCGGGGCCGCGCTGCCCAGCACATCGGGCAACGCGATTCCGGCGCGCTCGGCGGCCCCGGTCGTGAGCACCCCGCTGCAAACGGCCGCCACCACCGTCAACGGCACCAGCGCGGAGCCGGTGGGTACCACGATAACCGTGTACGTGAACGGCGCGGCCCAAAGCACTACCACCACCGTGCAGAGCGGGGGTACCTGGAGCCTGGCGGGCCTGCCCGCGCTGGCCAGCGGGGCGCTGGTGAAAGCCACCGCTACGGCCACGGGCAAGTCGCAGTCCGACTTCTCCAACGAGGTGCGGGTATCGAGCACGGGCACTACCTGCGCCACGGCCCTGCCCTCGGCCCCTACCTGCCTCGACGCCAGCGGGCGCGGGGTGCAGGGCAGTGCCCCGGTGGGCTACAGTGTGTACCTGCACTACCTCGATGGCAGCCTGGTGCCCACTACCCTCACCACCAACCCGATTGTGGTGCCGAGCACCGGCTCGTACCTCTTTACCAGCAAGGGTGGCAACAGCACCACCTGCTCGTCGGGGCAGCCCAACCTGTTTGGCGGCTCGTACTTCATTACGCAGGCGGCCAGTAGCAGCGGCTGCGAGTCGGCGGGCTACCAGTTTTGCGTGGGCACGGCCACTACCGCCACGCCGGTCGTCACGTCGGCCCGGCCCATCACGCCCGGCACCACCAGCCTCACGGGCACGGCCACGGCCGGCGCGTCGGTGCTGCTCTACTACGACGGGTCGCTGTATAGCAGCACCACGGCCACGGGCGGCAGCTATACCTTTTCGGGCAGCACCCTGCCGGCCCTCGCCACCGGCCACACGGTTACTATTTATGCCACCGTCAACCAGACGGGCAGCACCACCGGCAGTTGCCAGTCGGCGGGCGTGGCGCTGAACGTGGTGACGGCCCGCGCCGTAACGCCGCCGGCCGTGAATAACCCGCTGGTGGCGGGGGCGACCACCGTGCGCGGCACCTCCGTGGAGGCGGCCGGCTCGGTTATTACCCTCACTACCTACACCAGCACCAACGGCACGGGCACGGCGGCCGCCACCTACACTACCACCGTGCAAAGCAACGGCGCCTGGGCCACCACGCTAACGGCCCTGACGAGCGGCAGCGTGAAGGCCACCGTGGCCCCGGCCGACTACGGCACCAGCAACTTCTCCAACGTGGTGGCCGTGCAAACCCAAACGGCCAGCGTGCCGGTCATCACCGGCACCTACACCGAGGGCGGCACGGCGGTTTCGGGTACCTCGGGCGCGGCCGTGGGCAGCGTTATCACGGTGTATCTGGATGGCGACGTGCTCGGCACCACCACCGTGGCCAGCGGCGGCACCTGGTCGCTCACTGGCCTCAGCAACGGCACGGGCGTGAGCCCAAATACCGCCTACCCGGCCCTGTACGCGGGCGGCGTGCTCACGAGCACGGCCACCGAATCGGGCAAGCTCGCCAGCAGCGCCTCGGGCGGCACCACGGTGGGCTGCGCGCCCCTCACCGACAAAACCTTCGCCACCAGCGCCATCTGCCAAAACCAGACGGCCTCCTTCACCGTGGCCAACGTGGCGCCGGGCGTGGTGTACTCGCTGCAAGACGCCACCGGCGGCAGCAACGTACAAACCGGCGTGTCGCGGGTGGGCACGAGCGCAGGCACGCTCACCATTCCTACCTCGGTGTTTGCCACGGCCGGCACGTTTGCCATTAAGCTCAACGCCTTTGTGGTGGGGGCTACCAGCTGCAACCAGACCACCGATGCCTCGGTGCCGCTAACCGTGAACCCGCTGGCGGTCGACAAGGCCGTGAGTACCCCCTACAGCACCGTGGGCCCCAACAACGCGGGCACCACCATCGACGTGGCCAGCTCCCAAACCGGCGTATCGTACCAGCTGGTCGACATCACGGCCGTTCCCAACGCCAACGTGGGCAGCCCCCAAACTGGCACTGGCAGCACGCTGAGCCTGCCCACCGGCCCCATCACCGCCAACACCACCTACGCCGTAACGGCCGTAACCTCGGCTGGCTGCACCAACCGCCTCAGCCAAACCCAGCAGGTGCGGTACAGCCCCACCCCGCTGCCGGTAGTGCTGGTGGCCTTCGAGGCCGCCGCTCGGCCGCCCGCCGCGGTGCTGAGCTGGCGCACGGCCTCGGAGCAGCGCAGTGCCTACTTCGATATCGAGCACTCGGCCGATGGCCAGCACTTCAGCTACTGCGGGCGGGTGGCCGCCGCCGGCAGCTCGGCCCAGCTGCGCACCTACGCCTTCACCGACGCGAGCAGCACCCGCCGGGGCCGGCAGGTGTACTACCGCCTGCGCCAGGTAGATACCAACGGCGACGCTACCTACTCGCCCGTGCGCCTGGTGGCCTTTGCCGAGGCGGCACCGCCCGCCCTCGTGCTTTACCCCAACCCAGCCACGGCCACCCTCACCCTTGACCTGGCCGGCCTGCCCACCGACACCTACACGGTGGTGGTGCTCAGCGCCACGGGCCAGCTCGTGAGCACCCGGCAGCTGGCGGGCGGCCAGGCCCACGGTTTGAGTGTGGCCGCCCTGCCCATCGGCCTGTACGTGGTGCGCGTATTAGGCACCACTTTCAGCGTGGCGAACACCTTTACGAAAACAAACTAGCCACTCTTGCTACCAGCCAAAAAAGCGGCCTGCCAGTACTGGCAGGCCGCTTTTTTGGCTGATGAAAGGTCGGTTTTCAGGCCTGGCAGCGGGCAATGATAACCGCCACCACGGCTACTACCAGCAACGACCCCAGCCGCAGCGCCAGAAATACCCAGGCGGGCAGTTCGGGGCCTTTCGAGTTTTTGAGCATGGCGGGCTATACGGCGAGCGCTTGGTGAGGTAGCAGAGCCAGCCGAGGGCCGGTGCCCGCCTACGGCTTGGGCCGGCGGGCCGCCCGCCAGGCCCAGGCAAACGACACGTAGACCGCGAGCGCCCCCGCTACCTGCCCAAGGGCGAGGTGGCCCGCCGCCACTTGCCATACCAACAGCCCGGCCACCGCCGTGGCGGCCAGCAGCAGCGCCGTGGCCACAGGCTTCTCCAAAAAGCCTTTTTCCCGCGCTACCAGGCGCGGCGCGGTGGTGCCCGCAGTGCCCACCGGTGCTGGCACCCGAACCAGGTGTTGCTCAAAGTCCTGCACCATGCGCGCAAAATCGCCTTTCAGGTCTAGGTTAGAAGCCACCTTCAGGGTGGTGCGCTCGCCGTTGTGGCGCGTCAGCCGCAGCTCTTCCATGCTGTTGAAGGTCTGGTGGCGATAGGCCGCGATATCGGCGTAATCGAGTTTCAGCACGAGCTGGTCGCGTTGCAGATTGCGCACGGCCAGCTGCGTAGCCGTGATGCTTACCTGGCTCGGCACCGTTACTGCTCTTATGTACAGCACCAGCCCGGCAATTACACCGGCCCCCGTCAGCAGCATGGCTGCGATAAGCGCATTTTTACCTTCAGGATAAAAAAGCTGCGCCAGAAAGTACGCACCGCAGGCCACTGCCAAAATCCCCAGCCCACCAGCCCACATATTGCGGCGAATACGGGGCGTAACCTCGATTAAATTTAACTGGTATTCGGTGGACATACTAGCAAGTAATCAATTAATTACCCTACGCCCTCACCAAAGAGCGCGAAACCGCACTTCACCGGGTCGTTCGGGTCGAGCAGGCGCAAAGTAACGGCCAGCTCCCCGGCCGCCGGCCAGTTCACTCTTTCGCGTTTCAGCAAGCCTACCTACACCAGCCCTGGATTTGCGCCCAGACAAAACAGCCCCCTCGACGCGCACGTTGAGGGGGCTGTTTTGTCTGGGCGGCCCGCCCTTGGGCAAGGCCCGGCCAGCGGCTACTTGGCCACCTGAAACGTGCGGGTAGCCACGCCTTCGGCGGTGTAAATTTCGGCTACGTAGGTGCCGGCGGCCAGGCTGCCGAGCGAGAGCACGAACTGAGCGGCGGCGCTGCCGGCGGCCCGGTGCATTACCTGGCCCAGGGCGTTGCGCACCACCAGCTCCTTCACCGCCACGCCCGCTGGGTTGGCCACCGTCACGAGCCCGGCCGACGGGTTGGGGTAGAGGAAAAACGCCCCGGTGGCTCCGCGGCTGCCGGCCACGGCGGTCAGCACGCCGCTCGTTTTGCCTTGCAAGTACACCGAGGTGGGGATGTCGCCCTGGCCGCCAACGAAAGCGGCATCGGGCACGCGGATGCGGAAGTTGTGGATGCCGGCCGTCACGGGGCCCAGGTTGATGCGCCGGATGTCGATTTTGTCGCCGGGGCACCAGTTGCTGAAGGACTGCCACTGGGCGTCGGTTCGGGGGTTCAAGCCGTAGATGCCGTTGGCCTGGGTGTTGTACTGGCGGTAGGGCTCGCACGATACGCGACCTGGCTTGTAGCTTAGCTTCAGGTCTTTGTCGAAAGATACGTAGTGCATCCGGCGGTTGTATTCCTCGCCGCCGCTGTTAGCCCCGTGGTTGGAGGTGATGAGAAACAGGGCCGCGTCGGTGAGGGCGGCGGGCACGGTAACGACGACGGTGCGAGTGGTTTTGCCCAGCGTGTCGGTGGCGGCCGCCTGGTAGTTGTTGAGGCTGGCCTGAAACAGCAACGGCAGCAGCACGTTGGTGTTTTGGGCGGGGGCCGCCGCATCGGTGGTAAACTCGAGCGAGCCGTAGAACACATCGTTGCGGCCCGCGCAGCCGGTTATCTGCGTGTTGGCGGCGTAAGGCACGCCAAACAGCTGCAGCTCAACCCAGAAATCGTAGCTGGCGGCCAGGCTGGTTTCCTTGAGCAGGGCCGCTACGTTGCTGATGTCGTAGTCGTAGGTCACCGAGCCGGGGGCCTTGTTCTTGTCCATAAACGGCGTGATGTAGCGGCCCAGCTCGATGTGCTGCACGTTGGCGGGCGTGTAGGTGGTGGCCCCTTTGGGCACGAGCGCCAGGTTCACGTTGCCGATGCGGTCGTAGTTGTCGCAGGCGGCCGCTACGGTCACTTTCATACTCAGGCGCGTGCCGATGGACTGTAGCTCGGCGGCGGTGAGCTGGCGCGCGTAGAGGTCGTTGCGGTGCCGGATAACGCCCGCCGGCGGCGCCGGGGTGGTTACGGTGGTGGCGTACCCGTCGTAGTAGAGCACGCCACTGAGCACGTTGATGGTGGTTTGGGCGGCGAGCGGCTGGCAAGCGAGCGCGAGCAGTACTACCCAGAAGCTGAGGAAAATTTTCTTCATACTATCACTGTTAAAGTTAATTAGCGGGCTAAAATTGCGGCCCGCGCGGCGAATATACACGTATATGCTTGCCGCTCAGCTTTAATGCTGGCTCCTTACACCACCCCCACACCCTCGCCGAAGAGCGCAAAGTCGTACTTCACCGGGTCGTTGGCGTCGAGCAGGCGCAGGTTGGCCGTCAGTTCCTCAGCAGCTTGCCAATCTACCTTGTCGCGCTTGAGCAGGCCCAAAAGCCGGGCCTGGCGCTCGACGTGCACATCGATGGGGCAGATTAATTCGGCGGGCGAAATGCGCCGCCAGCGGCCAAAATCGACGCCCGCCGCGTCGTGGCGCACCAGCCAGCGCAGGTACATGTTGAGGCGCTTGCAGGCCGAGCCGCGGGCGGGCGTGGCCACGTGCTTGCGGGTGCGGGCGGGCGCCTCGGGCAGGCTAAAAAACAGGTCGTGGAAGTTCACCAGCCGCTCGCGCATGGTGGCACCGGCCAAAAAGGCGTCTTCCAGCGACGCGTGCCCGCCGTAAAACCAGCGCAGCCAGTGCACGAAGTACAGCAGGTCGGTATCGCAGAAGGTGCGGTGGCAGAACTTGAGCAGCCGCTTCAAGTCCTCGTCCTGGTGCTGGGTCACGAACTGATAGGGCGCGTCGTCCATGCGCGCCATCAGCTCGGCGGTTTTTTTGAGGATGGTGGGGCGCTGGCCCCAGGCCAGCAGGGCGGCAAACAGGCCACTTATCTCCACGTCCTGCAGGCGCGAGTAGCGGTGCGGAATGCTGATGGGGTCTTTAGCAATGAAAGCGGGCTGGTTGTACTGCGCGACGCGCGCCTCAAGCAAATCACGGATTTGTCGGATTTTGTCGGATTTCACGGATTTTGTGGGCGACTCGGAGAGGCACCTTTTCAAAAAATACGAAACTGTACTACTACTACTACGCTGGAAAGGCCGGCGAAGGCACCCGCAGGGGCGACCAAAAGAAAAAGCCGCTAACGCGGCCTTTTCAACACTCAACCAATTAAAAAAAGTCGTCCACAAAACCCGTGAAATCCGACAAAATCCGTGATTAGGGGACGTAGCTCGTTTCGACGCGAAACTTGGCGTCGTTGGTGCCGAGCTTTTGCACGGCGCGGGGCGAGAGGCGCACCAGCATATTCGAGTTTTCGCCGGTGTCGGGCAGTTCGCCAATGACGCGCACGTACACCGACTGACCATTCATCTGGTTGCGCACCTGCATGATGGTGCCCACGGGCGCGGTTTTGTGCAGGGCCAGGTACTTGTCGGTGCCGCTGCCCGCGATGGCGGCGGCGATGCCGCTTTCCGTCACGCGGGTCACGACTTCGCTGGCGCGGGTGGGGGCGCGCTCGGCGGGCGGGGCGTCGGCCTCCTTGGCGGTGGTGATGGTGGCGATTTGGGCCGGCGCGTTAGGATTTACGCGGGGCGTGGGGGCGGGCACCTCGCTGGGGCGGGTGGGCGCGGCGGCCACGGGCGCGCTGCCGCCGCCGGCTTCGCGCAGCAGCAATTCCTGGCCCACGCGCACCGTGCCACCGTCCGGCAGGTGGTTGAGCTGGATGAGCTCGGCGGGCGAGAGGCTAAAGCGGCGGGCAATGCCAAAGAGCGTTTCGCCCTTGGCCACGGTGTAGCGGGCGGGCGCGCTGCCGCTGGCGGCGGCCGGCGCGCTGGCCGGGGGCGTTTTGGCCGCGGCGCTGGCCGGGGCGGGTGTGGCGGCCGGGCGGGCGCCGCCGGGGCGGGGCACCAGCACCACTTCGCCGATGGCGAGGCCGTTTTTGAGTTGCGGGTTGGCAGCCGTTATTTGGTCGACCGCCACGTGGTAGCGGCGCGCCAGGGCATACAGGGTTTCGCTTTGGGCCACGCGGTGGCGCACAAAGCGCTGCCCGCCGCGAAATTCTTGCCCGATAGAATCGGCGGGAGCAGCAGTAGCCGGCGCGGCCAGCGGGCCGTGCAGGGTATTCAGTATCAAGATAGAAGCTAACAAACTCATGCGCAGAAGCAAGGCTAAAAGTGTTCCAAAACCCAATAAACAGGGGCCGTGGCTCGACGCCAGCAAAGGGCAAAGTAAATAGCCAGCCAGCGGGCGGCCGTAGTTTCGAAGCCCAAAGGGCGCAATTAGCCGTTGGCTTTAAGGCAGAAAGTCGCCTTTCCACTTAAAACTCCTCACTCAGAATCCTCACCTCCTAGTATGGCTATTGGCATCATCCCGGCGCGCTACGCCTCCACCCGCCTGCCCGGCAAGCCGCTCGTGGAGCTGGGCGGCCAAACCATGATTCAGCGCGTGGTGGGCCAGGCGCGGCTAGCCGGGCTGGCCCGCGTGGTGGTAGCCACCGACGATGCGCGCATCCTGGACCACGTGCGGGGTTTTGGGGGCGAGGCGGTGCTCACGCGCCCCGACCACCCCAGCGGCACCGACCGCGTATGGGAGGCCTTCGAGCAGCTGGGCCAGCCGGCCGGGGCAGGCTGCATCGTCAATATCCAGGGCGACGAGCCCTTCATTCACCCCGAGCAGATACGGGCGCTGGTGGCGCTGTTCGACCAGCCCGCGCCGCCCGATATTGCCACGCTCATCAAGCCCGTTATTACTGATGAAGAATTATTCAGCCCGCACCTGCCCAAGGTCGTGACCGACCGGCGCGGGCGGGCACTGTACTTTAGCCGCCACCCCCTGCCCTACCAGCGCCAGCAGCCCGAGGCCGAGTGGCTGCTGCACCACCCTTATTACCGCCATTTGGGCCTCTACGCCTACCGGCCCGATGTGCTGCGCCAGCTCACGCAGCTGCCGCCCTCGCCCCTCGAAGTGGCCGAGAGCCTAGAGCAATTGCGCTGGCTGGAGAACGGCTTTGTGATTCAAACCGCCATCACGGAGCTCGAAGCCTTCGGCATCGACACGCCCGAAGACGTGCGCCGGGCGCTGCTGCGGCTAGGCGGGGCGGCGTAGGTTGTAGCTCACGCTACGCCTTGCTCGACCACTTCCTTTTCGTCGCCGCTTTGCTTGCGCTCCTCTTGCATTTCCTTCGAGAGAAAGAAATTGAGCGCCGTCCGAATCACGGCGATGGTGCCGAGCTTGCCAATCTGCTCCCAGCTCGGCGCGATGGCCGTACTCAGAATATCGGCCCCGAGCTGAAACTCTAGCGCCAGCGCCAAGTAGCGCGCCAGCGTGAGCCGGATGGCCGTAAAATCGGCCGTGCGGCGCGCCACCAAGGCTTTTACCAGTAACGCCCCCGCCGTGAGAACACCGAGAAAAATGATGGTAGCGCCCACCAGCTCGACGCCCAGCTTGAGCCACTGCACGGCGGCCACCACGCCTTCTTCGGTGCGGGCAAATAGCGTAACGGGGTGTTCGAGAATGGCTTGCATAACTTAATCTACTGGCGTGAAGCGCCGCACCAGATACGCCGAGCCGCGCTGCACGGCCAGCAGCACCAGCACGAGGCCCACCGCCAGCCCGAAAAGCGCCAAATTACCCTCGCCCGTGCCCGCCCGAAACGCGAAGTTGAGCGCCGTAGCCACGGCCGGCGGGTGCATGGTATTGGTCACTATCATCACCCCAATTACGCTGACCAGCGCCAATGCCGCACTCAGGTAGCCCGGCCCCAGCAGCGCGTGCAGCCCAAAACCCAGCACGGCGTCCGAAAGCTGGCTAATCACCAGCGTGCGCGCACTATTGGCCGGGTGCCCAGGGTCGAGGTAAATTAGAAAACAGCTACTCGCCAGCGAGGCAAAAAGCAGCTGCTGGTTGCTCAGCAGCTTGAGCAGCCACAGCAAAAGCAAGACCGTGGCAGTGGGCAAAAGCGCTAGTAGTATCTCGCGCTGCCAGCCCAGGCGCGGGCGGCCGAGCGGGGCGGCGGGAGCGGGTGGAGTGGTGGGCGGCATGAGCAAGATGAGCTTTTGCCTGCATACGAACTAACTAGTGGGTAGTCTGCCCAACCTCACTTTTAATTACAAGCGAACCCGTTAAGGTCAGCCCCCGGCGCCCTCCTTTTTTATCAAGCTACTCACCCGCCGGAGCGACGGTAGGCGCGGCGAGCTGCTGCGCAACGGCCAGCCCCAGCGCCGCGCCCCGCTTGAGTAGCAGCGCGTAGGCGGGCTCCCATTCGTTGGGGACTTCGCCTTCCAAAATCGCCTCTAGCACGGCTTCTTTCAGCTCGCCCACTTGGCGCGAGGGCTTGAGGCCGAAGGTTTCCATGATGACCTCGCCGGTGATGACGGGCTTGAAATTGCG
Source organism: Hymenobacteraceae bacterium (assembly GCA_022701825.1). Taxonomy (GTDB): domain Bacteria; phylum Bacteroidota; class Bacteroidia; order Cytophagales; family Hymenobacteraceae; genus Hymenobacter. Next base: position 12,208 of record JAKONR010000499.1, read on the forward strand.
CAGGTGGTCTTTGGCTTCAATCTCGCGCAGCTTCTCTTCTACTATGTCGAAGTTGCTGAGGTAGCGCGCCTTGCGCTGGTGGTCTTTGCTGGTGATGTCGGCCCGGCACAGCAGCATGAGGCGGTCGATGTCGTCGCCGGCCTCGAAGAGCAGGCGGCGCACGGCCGAGTCGGTGACGATGGCTTTCGAGAGCACGATGGGGCGCAGGTGCAGGCGCACCAGCTTTTGCACCATGCGCATTTCCTCGCCCAGCGGCAGCTTGAGGTCGGTGAAAATACCGGGCACCCAGCGCGCGCCCTTGTCCTCGTGGCCGTGGAAGGTCCAGCCGATTTTGGGGTCGAGGCGCTTGGTGGCGGGCTTGGCGATGTCGTGCAAGATGGCGGCCCAGCGCAGCCACAAGTCGCCACCGGCGGCGGCCACGTTATCAAGCACTTGCAAGGTGTGGTAGAAGTTATCTTTGTGGGCGTGCTGGCCCACTTTTTCGACACCGTGCAGCAGGGCCATTTTGGGAAAAATAAGCTGCAGCAAGCCCGTCTGAAACAGCAGCTTGAAGCCGTAGCTCGGCACCGGCGACTCGACTATCTTATTGAGCTCTATAGTGATGCGCTCCTGCGACACAATTTTGATGCGCTCCTTGTTGCGCGCAATGGCGTCGTAGGTATCGGGCTCAATATCAAAGTTGAGCTGGCTCGCAAACCGGATGGCGCGCATCATGCGCAGCGGGTCGTCGCTGAACGTAATATCCGGCCCGAGCGGTGTGCGAATAGTTTTGGCGGCTAGGTCTTTCATCCCATCGTAGCGGTCTACGAGCGCGCCAAAATCCTCGGCATTTAGGCTCAGGCCCAGCGCGTTGATAGTAAAATCGCGGCGGGCGAGGTCATCTTCGAGCGTGCCGGCCTCCACTTCAGGCTTGCGGCTGTCGGCGCGGTAGCTTTCCTTGCGGGCCCCCACAAACTCGATTTCGCCGGCCTCCTGCGTAGGCAGCATGGCCGTGCCGAAATTCTTGAACACCGACACGCGGCCGCGGCCCGGCAGCTTACGGCCCACCGCCTGCGCCAGCCGGATGCCGTCGCCCACCGTCACCACGTCGATGTCTTTGCTTTCCCTCTTCAACGCCAAATCGCGCACGTAGCCGCCGATAACGTAGGCGGGCTGCCCCAGCTCGTGAGCGGCTTCGGCAATGGTGCGGAAAATAGGCAGGTCGGGCAGCGTGGGCGTGGTCATGGGCGTAGCGCGGGCTTTCGGCCCGCGAGTAGTGGAAGGCGCTGCTGAAAACAGCGCACGCCGCAAAGTTCGCGCTACTTCGCCTTTTTGGGCCGCGTCTGCACAATCAGCCAGGGCTTTTAGGCGCTCAGCTCGCGCGCCACCAAGGGCGGCCAGACTACTAACCAATTGCGCAAAATTTGCCGCCCAGCTTAGCACCCGATAAGCTGGGCAGCCACGAACGTTACCCGCAGAATTATGTATTAATTAATTTATTAGCTGCCCTAAAAAAAGCAGCCAGCAGAGCCTGAATCACCGTACACCTAGCTATTCTTTTCCTATTTCCTTATGTCCGACAAGCCCCTTGCCAAGCAAACCCACAATGACGTGGTGAATACCGACAAAACCGCCGAACTGGCCCAGCACACCACCGACGGCACCGGCCATTACCTGACCAGCAACCAGGGCCTGCGCATCAACGACGACCAGAACTCGCTGAAAGCCGGCGAGCGCGGCCCCACGCTGCTCGAAGACTTCCTGTTTCGGGAGAAAATGACGCATTTCGACCACGAGCGCATCCCCGAGCGCGTGGTGCACGCCCGCGGCGTGGCGGCGCACGGCGAGTTTGTGGCCTACGACAACGCGGCGGCCCTTTCGAAAGCGCACTTCTTGCAGCCCGGCGTGAAGACGCCGGTTTTTACGCGCTTTTCCACAGTAGCCGGCTCGCGCGGGGCCAGCGACCTGGCCCGCGATGTGCGCGGCTTCGCGGTGAAGTTTTACACCCAGGAAGGGGTTTATGACTTGGTAGGCAACAACATGCCAGTGTTTTTCATTCAGGACTCCATCAAATTTCCTGACTTTGTGCACGCCGTAAAGCCCGAGCCGCACAACGAGATTCCGCAGGGCGCGTCGGCGCACGACACGTTCTACGACTTCATATCCGCCAACCCCGAAAGCACCCATATGCTGCTGTGGGCCATGAGCGACCGCGCCCTGCCGCGCAGCCTGCGCATGATGGAAGGCTTCGGCGTGCACACCTTCCGGCTGGTTGATGCCGACGGCAAGTGGCGCTTCGTGAAATTTCATTGGAAGCCGCTGCTGGGCACGCACTCGGTAGCCTGGGAGGAGGCGCAGCAGATTTCGGGCAAAGACCCCGACTTCCACCGCCGCGACCTGTGGGCCAACATCGAAATGAGCAACTATCCCGAGTGGGAGCTGGGCGTGCAG
>JAKONR010000048.1 GCA_022701825.1 Hymenobacteraceae bacterium
AGTTGCTGGTTGCCGCGCAGGCGGCCCCCGTCGAAAATAGGAATGTTGAAGCCGCCGCCCACGTAGTAGGTGTAGGCGCTGGCCAGTTTGGGCAGGTCGCCGACATTAGTAGTCTGGGGGCCAAGGTAGCCGTTGAGTTGGAGCGTAGGCAGGCGGGCCAGGCGGGCCGATTTGGCGCGTAGGTCGGCGGCGGCGCTCAGGCGCTCGGCGCGGCGCAGGTCGGGGCGGCGGGCCAGCAGCTGGGCCGGCACGTTGGCCGGAATGACGGGCGGCGCGGGCAGCAGCGGGCCGGCCGGTGCGGCCGGCCCTTGGCGCTGGTCGGGCATCGGAACAACCGGCCCCACCGAATCGGGCTGCACCGAGGGCAGCACAAAGCTACTGGCTGGCCGCCCCGTAAGCGTCGAGAGCGAGGCCACCAAGCCGGCGCGCTGGCGGCGCAGCTCCACGGCGCTGGCTTCGACGTTGGCCAGCTCGGTTTCGGCGCGGCGCACGCCGATTTCGTTGTCCACGCCGGCCGTGAAGCGGGCGCTGGTGAGCTGCACGTTGTAGCGGCGGGCCTGGCGGGCGCTGTCGAGCACCAGCAGCTCGGCATCGAGGCCGCGCAGGCTGAAATAGGTGTTAGCCGCGTCGGCGGCCACGGTCAGGCGCACGGCCTGCTCGTCGTCTTCGGTGGCTTGCAGGTTGGCGGTAGCGGCCTGGGCATTGCGCCGCAGACGGCCCCACAGGTCTACCTCGTAGTTGACGTTGACGGGCACGTAAAACTGGTTCTGATTGACGGCCACGGCCGGAATGGCCGACGCCTGCCGGGGCCGCAGCGCCGACAGCTGCGAGTAGTACGTGGAGGGTGCCAGGGCCACTACCGGCGCCCGCTGGGCATCGGCAATGCGCAGCTGCGCCCGCGCCTGCTCGACCCGTGCCACCGCCGCCTGCGTGCTGAAATTGAGTGCGTTGGCCTGGGTTTCGAGCCGGGTTAGGGTCGTGTCATTGAATACCGTCCACCACGGCCCGGCGGCCGGGGTTTGGCTTAGCTGCGGCGGGGCTTCGGTGGGCGCGGCTACCGGCTGCTCGGGTCGAACGCGACCCAGAGAATCGGCCGGATGCGCGTTTTTCCAGGTAGTAGGGATGGCCTGGGTGGGCGGGTCGTAGTGGTATCGCGTGGCCGCGCAGCCACCCAGCGTTAAGCCTAACAGGATAAGAGGGGTACGCATTCGGATAATTTATTCTAAAGTGATTCGCCAGCTAATTGCCCGTCCTTGCGCGCGCCGCGCAGCAATCGCAGCAGGACGAGCACCCGAGCGGCGCTGCTAAACAGGGGCGATTGCTGCGCGGCGCGCGCAAGGACAGGTCATAGCTGATAATCAACAGGCTACTTGCCTAGCGGCGACGACACGCGCGGCGCATCGGGGTCGTTGGGGCGCGGCGCGGCGGGTGGGGGGCCAGCGGGCTTTTTGGGCGCTTCGGCCATTTTGGTATTCACCTCCAAGCCTTCGGTGAGGTTTTCGCCGGGGTTGATGACGAGCATTTCGCCGCCTTTCAGGCCCCGGCTCACTTCGAGGTTCGCGCCAAAATCGCGGCTGACCACGATGTTCTGGTAGTGAATTTTGCCGTCCTGCACCAGCGCCACTTTTTGCTCGGTACCGCTGGGCACCAGCGCATTGGCCGAGATGAGGATGGTGGGGGCGGTCTGCGGCAGCTTGAAGCGCACTTGGCCGTAGGTGCCGGGGCGCAGCTGGCCCTGGCGGTTGGGCAGGCGCACTTCGGTGCGCAGGGTGCGGGTTTGGGGGTCGAGGGCTTCGGCGTCGCGGGCCACAATGCCTTTAAAGGGCTTATTCGGGAATTCGGGCACCATAACGCTCGCCTGCAAGCCGCGCTTGATGCTGGGCACGAAGTTTTGCGGCACATCCACGAAGGCGCGGAGTGTGTCGGTCTGCTCTACCTTAAAAAGCTGCGAGCCAACGGCATTGCCACCCGTCACGAGCGTGCCTACGTCCACATTACGCTGGGTCACGGTGCCGTTGAAGGGCGCGATTACCTGCCGAAACGAGCGCTGGGCTTGCAGTTGCTTCACCACGGCCTGCTGGGCCAGGTACTGCGCCCGGCCGGCGTCGAGCTCCTGCTTCGAGATGGCACCGGGCAGCGACACGCTTTCGAGGCGGCCAAACGAGGTGCGGGCCAGCGCCAAATTGGCTTGGGCCTGGGCTATCTGCTGGTCGAGCTCGGGCGTGGTGATGGTAGCTAGCACCTGGCCCCGCCGCACGCGCTGGCCGATGTCGGCCTGCCAGCTCTGCACAAAGCCATTAACGCGGGCAAATAGCTCGGTTTCGTGTTGCGAGCGCAGGTCGGCGGGCAAGGTTACGCTGGTGGTGTCGGGGGCGGCTTTGGCGGGCTGCACCGTCACCACGGGCTTGGCCGTCTGCTGCGCCTTATTTTCTTCGTTGCGGGCGGTGTCGCGGCGGTGGCGCGGTAGCCAGCCCAGTACAAACAAGCCCGCAAAGACGACCAGGGCAATCACAATAATCAGCCAGAAACGGCCGCTGCCGCTGTTGCGTTCTTTAGTTGACATTCAATAATTACTTAGAAACAAATCGTTTGTAAAGCCCGGCGGGTGAGGTTCACGCCGCTTGCGCCTCAGCCTCGGCCGGCTGCTCCTCTCTCTTCTTCAAATAAGAGAACATAATCGGCACAAAGAACAAGGTCGTCACGGTGGCCAGCGAAAGCCCGCCAATCACGGCGCGGCCCAGGGGGGCGTTTTGCTCGCCACCCTCGCCCATGCCCAGCGACATGGGTAGCAGGCCGATAATCATGGCCAGGGCCGTCATCAGCACTGGGCGCAGGCGGGTGAAGCCGGCATCCAGCGCCGCGTCGCGCGGGTCGAGGTCGGGCTCCTCCTCGCGGCGCTCGTTGGCGAAAGTGACCAGCAGAATGGAGTTGGCCGTGGCTACCCCGATGCACATAATGGCCCCCATCAGGGCCGGCACGCTCAGAGTAGTTTGGGTGATGAAAAGCATCCAGAGGATGCCCGCCAGCGCGCCCGGTAGCGCCGTAATGATGATAAGCGGGTCGAGCCAGCTCTGGAAATTCACCGCCATTAGCAAGTAAACCAGCAGGATAGCGCCCGCCACGCCCAGCCCGAGGCCGATAAACGACGTCCGCATCGACTCCGACTGCCCGCGCAGCGTGATGGTCGTGCCCTTGGGCGCTTCCTTCTGCGCCGCCGCAATGATTTTGCGAATGTCGCCACTCACGCCGCCCAGGTCGCGCTGGCTCACGCTGGCGTACACATCCACGGTGCGCTGAATGTTATAGTCGGAGGCTACGGCCGTGGTTTCGGTGCGGCGCAGCTGCGCAAAGCTGGTGAGCAGCTGGGGGTTAGGCTGCGTGGCGCCGGTTACAGTGATGTTGCCCAGCGCGTCGGTCGTCGCGAGGTCGCGCGGGGGCGTTTGCACGGCCACGGTGTAGCTCACGCCGTTTTGCGGGTTCAGCCACTGGTTGGGGTTGGTTTGGGTGCTCGACGAGAGGTTGACCAGCACGTTGTTGGCAATGTCGCGCTGGGTGAGGCCCGCCTGCTGCGCCCGCACCCGGTCGATGTCGAGGCGAATCTGCGGCTGGTCAAAGGCCTGGTACACAAAGGCATCGACCACGCCCGATACTGCGCTGACCTTCTTGTTCAGCTCCTCGGCGATGCGCTTGTTGGCCGCTTTGTCGCGGCCCGAAATCTGAATATCGATGGGCGCGGGCAAGCCGAAGTTCAGCGTCTGATTCACAATATCGGCCGGCTGAAAGAAGATAATCAGGTCGGGATATTGCTTGTGAATTTGGCGACGAATTTCCTCGATGTACTCGCCGGTCGGGCCGTGCTCTTCGTGCATGCTCACCAGTATCTCGCCGTCGCCCGCCCCGATGGTCGGGTTATCGCTGAGAATGAGGTTAATCGGAATCGCCGGCAGGCCGATGTTATCCAGTACCAAATCCAGCTCGTCTTTCGGAATCACTTGCTTGATAACCTCTTCCACCTGCCGGAAGCGGCGCTCGGTTTCCTCGACCAGCGTGCCGGTGGGCACCCGGATGTGCAGGCGCAGCTGGCCCGCATCCACGGTCGGGAAGAAGTTTTGGCCGATGAACGGGTACAGCCCCAGCGAGCCGATAAAGAGCACCGCGAAGGCTATTACGACCTTCTTGCGGTTGTCCAAAGCCCAGTCGAGCGCGTTGGTGTAGCCGGCCCGAAACTTCTCAAACTGGTGCTCAAAGGCCGTGTGCAAGCGCCACACCCAGCTTTTGGTAATGCCGTCGGCCGCCTGGCGCTCGGCGTCGGTGATGGGCTGCTCGGCCTCTTCTTCGGGCGTGCCGCTGGGGTGCGCTTTCTCAAACTGCTGGCGGCGCAGGCGTCCTAGGTCGCGCTCGGGCTGCGGCACCTCACGGCCATTGCGGAAATGAGCGCTCGGCACTTCCTCTTCTTCCTGCGCGTGGTAGATGGGCAACTCCTTGCGCAGCAAGTACATCACCAGCGTCGGCACCAGCGTCCGGCTGAGGATGTAAGAAGCCAGCATGGCAAAAATAACCGCCGTAGCCAGCGGCGCAAAAATGGCCGACGCCACCCCACCCAGGAAGAATACCGGCACAAACACGATGCAAATAGCCAGCGTGGCCACCAGCGCGGGCGTCGCAATCTGCTGCGCCCCGTCCAAAATACTGCGTTTTAGGCCCTTTTTCTGGCCCATGTTGCGGTGGATGTTTTCGATTTCCACCGTCGCGTCATCGACCAGGATGCCCACGGCCAGCGAGAGGCCGCCCAAGGTCATAATATTCAGGGTCTGCCCCAGAATATTCATCACGATGATGCTGACCAGAATCGAGAGCGGGATGCTGATGGCGATGATGAGCGTCGAGCGCCACGAGCCCAGAAACAACAAAATCATGAGCGCCGTGAGGCCCGCCGCGATGCTGGCCTCAATGATTACGCCCTTGATGCTGGCTCGCACAAAGAATGACTGGTCAAATAGTAACTTGATATTCAGGCCCGGAGGAGCATTGGCCTGAATGTTCGGCAGCACCTGCTTAATCTTGTCGATAATGGCCAGCGTGGAGGCCGAGCCGCTTTTCAGTATCGGAATAATGGCGGTGCGGCGGCCGTTTTGGCGCACTACGTTTTGCTGCACCGCCGCGCCCTCGTGCACAAAGGCCACGTCGCGGATATACACTGTGGTGCCGTCGATGGTCTTGATAGGCAGGTCGTTGAGCGTGGCCACGGCCTCGGGGCTGGAGTTGAGCCGCACGTCGTACTCGCGGGTGCCGATTTTGGCCGAGCCGGCCGGGATAATCACGTTTTGGGCCAGTAGCGTATTCACTACGTCGTTGCCGCTCAGGTTTTTGCCGGCCAGTTTTTCGGGGTCGAGGTCGACCATTATCTGCTTGGGCTTGCCGCCATTGGGCAGCAGCACCGAGGCACCCTGCACCACCGCCAGGCCGGGCCGGATGAAGGCGTTGGCCGCGTCGAAGAGGTCCGACTCGCCCAGCGTTTCGCTACTCAGCGAAGTCTGGGCAATCGGTACGTTGGAAGCCGAGTAGCGAATGATGAGCGGCGGCGTGATGCCGGGCGGCAGCACCCGCAGCAGGGTTTGCGTGATGGCCGTAATCTGGGCTACGCCCGCGTCGGGGTTGGTGCCTGGCTGAAAAAATACTTTAATCAAGCCGATACCTTTAAGGCTCTGGCTTTCCAGGTGTTCGACGTTGTTAACGGTCGTGGTGATGGAGCGCTGCACCGGCACCACGATGCGCTGGTTCATCTCCTCCGGCGCAATGCCGTTGTAGGTCCACACGATGCCCACCACTGGAATCGGAATGTCCGGAAAAATGTCCACCGCCATGCGCTGAATCGTCAGCACGCCCCCGATTAGTATCAGCAGCGCCATCACCACAAAGGTGTAGGGCCGCGCCAGCGCGAGTCTTACTATCCACATAAATTACGCTAAAAAGCTACCCCGCGCCGCTCGCCGGGGGTAGCGAAACTGTCCTGCCAACGCCCAAATTCTGTATTAAAACTGCTTTTGCCGCGAATGGTTGTCAAGGAGCCAAAAAGAGGGGTAGCCAGGTAATTGATTCATTAATAATTCATTCGCGCAGCCCACTTGCCTTCGGAGTAGGAAATTAGCCCAGTAGCAGCCCGAAAGAACAGGGACACCCGCGTTCCATCCGCGTTGCAAGTAGACGCCGATGGAGCTAGCGGCCTTATTGGCTGCCAGCCGGAAAAAAAATCAGCGTTGAGGTTAGCCAAGGCTTGGCATTACGTGGTGCAGTAGGTTGAAACGGGCCAGGAGAAAGCTCGTGCTAACCCGCTAATTCAGTACGTTGCCGACGCTACCAACGCAAAAAGCCTCCCCCGGCCGGGAGAGGCTTTTTTAAGCTAAAGCAAGGCCGCTTAGTAGCGGTACACTTTGTCGGCGTCGTTGTTCTTGAACTGCTCTTCGAAGTACTTGGCGTCTTCGGCGTTGCGGGGCTTCACACCCATTACGATGCCACCGTTCTTGATGCCTTCTTCGTACTCGGCAGCGTGCTCCTCCGGAATGCCCGAGCCCACCAGCGCGCCTACCAGGCCGCCCGTGAGGCCACCGGCACCAGCGCCCGCCAAGGCGGCGGCCAGCGGGCCAGCGATAATCAGGCCGAGGCCCGGCAGGGCTACCGACGTGCCAATGGCCGCGATAGCTCCAATGATAGCGCCGGCCGTGCCACCGATGGCCGAGCCTACGCCCGCACCTTCCATGGCCTTGTCGCCGAGCTCAGAGTGCTCAGCATTGTGGGCGAAATGCGTGTCGCGCGTCTCGTCCGACATCATCAGGTGCACGTCGTCCTTGTGGTAGCCGCGCTCGTGCAGCGACTGGTACGCCTTCTCGGCGCTGCTGCGGTCGCGGAAGATGCCGCTCGTGGTGCTGCCTTCGCGGTATTCGCGGTCGTAGCTGTCGTTGTCGCCGGTTACGGCGTCTTTCACGGCGTGGGCCGCGCGGTCGGCGGTATTTTGCACGGCATCAATGCCGCGCCCTACCACGGCACCGGCCGTACCGGCTACTGCGGCACCCTTGGCGGTAGCGCTGTAGTCGTCGCCGGGGCGGCTGCTCTGGTCGCCCGAGCGGTTGGTGTCATTGTAATCGCTGCCTGAGCCGGTAGTATTAACGGGGGTGGTATTCACATCATCGGCGGCAGCGGCGGCGCCGCTCTGGGTGGCGTCGTAGTCGGTGCCCGCGCCGTAGGTAGTGCGGTCGGTGCTGAGGTTGCCACTATTGCCGAGGCCAGTGCCGGTGTTGCTGGTGCCGTAGTTGGAGCCAGCGCCGGTGCCGGTATTCATCGGGTTGCGCTCATCGTTGGTGCTCATGGTCGGGGTGGGTTAGTGTGAAAGTGAGCCCAGCAAAATGCCCGGCTTCGTGACCTCTAAACGGGGTAGGTAGAAAGCGGGTTGCGCTCCAACGTTATAACCTGGGGTATAACATTCGGGCCACCGGGCACAAAAAAAGCCCCGGCCGGAGCCGGGGCAATTTGTGCTAAGTCAATGCCCAACTAGCCTAAAACCAGTGCTTAAGCCTCGTTGAGCGCGTATTGCTCATAATTTACTTCCTGCTGCCAGAACTCGCGACAGTCCTTTATCAGGCTTTTCAGAAATTCCTCGTCCTGCTTGAGGCTGCGCCACTCGCCGTAGCCCAGGCGCTCGCACAGCTTATAGAAATTATCGCCCTGCCCCTTCGAGCCCGGCACTCGCACCAGCGCGCTGAGTAGCGGCCGGCCGGCGGCGTGTTCCTCGGTCGAAATTTCGGCCAGCATTTCGTTAAGGCGCGATTTTTCGTGCGAGATTTCCAGGTTCAGCCCCAACTCGGATTCCTGCACCAGCGTGAGGTAGCTGACCGTGCCCGCCTGCTGCCGGGCGTAGCGAATGAGGTAGTGACGAAGGCGGCTAATCATGCGGTAGAAAGTAAAGGGTAAGCCCCGGTAGCTCACGCAAATAAAGCGGTCCGGATTTATACTTTACGAGGCAAGGGGTGGGAGTGGATGATGGCTTGGCAAGCAGCCACAAAATAAGTCTGGGGTAAGGTACCAAAAATCGGGCCGGCGTTGCGCCAGCCCGCAGCTTTTTTGGCAATGCCCACCGCGCCGGCTGGCTACGCGCGGCCCTGGCGGCGGCGCAATTCCTTCTGAATGAGCAAAAACTCGCGGCTGCTTTGGCCCGCGATGGCGGTGTTTTCGTTGGCGCGGCGCAGCAGGTAGGGCATCACGGCCTCCACGGGGCCGTAGGGCACGTACTTGGCGGTGTGGTAGCCGGCGTGGGCGAGGTTGTAGCTCAGGTTGTCGCTCATGCCGTAGAGCTGGGCAAACCACACGCGCTCGTCCTGGGGCGCGAGGCCGGCCTCCTGCATCAACTGCGTGAGCAGCAGTGAGCTGGCCTCGTTGTGGGTGCCCGCGCAGAGGCTGATGCGGTCCACGTGCTGCACGCAGTAACGCAGGCTCTCATTGTAGAGGTCGTCGGTGTGCTGCTTGGTCGGGTTGATGGGATTTTGGAGGCCGCGCTGCTGGGCTACGCGGGCTTCTTTTTCCATGTAGGCGCCGCGTACCAGCTTCACGCCCAGGTAGTAGCCGTGCTGCACGGCGCGGTCGTGGGCGGCTTGCAGGGCCTCCAGGCGGTCGTGGCGGTAGAGTTGGTACGTGTTCCAGACGATGGCGCGCTCCTGGTTGTAGCGGCGCATCATGTCCTCGGCCAAGTCGTCGATGGTTTGCTGAAACCAGCTTTCCTCGGCATCCACAAACAAGCGCACGCCGTGCTGGTGGGCGCTGGCGCACAGCGCGTCGAGCCGCTGCCGGCCGCGCTCAAAAGTCGCCTTTTCGGCTTCCGTGAGGGCGGTGCCGGCCTGGGTTTTTTCGAGCAGCTCGGTGGGCATCAGGCCCGTTACCTTGAACACCGAAAACGGGATGTTGAGCGTGGTAGCAGCCAGGGCGATGGTAGCCAGAATCTCGTCGCGGGTGCGGTCAAAGCTCTGGTCGTTGCCGGTGCCCTCCACCGAGTAGTCGAGGATGGTGCCGATGTGGTATTTGCCCAACTCAGCAATCACCGGCTTGCATTCCTGAATGGTTTCGCCGCCGCAAAACTGCTTGAAGATGGAGTTTTTAATTAAAAACTTCGTGCCCGGAAAACTAATTTTCAGGGCCGTTTGCATGAGGCCGCTGCCGGCTTTTACCAGGCTGCCATTGTTCATGGCCGCGAACAGGGCGTACATCTTGCGTAGTTCGCCGTCGGACTTGGCCTCGAAGGCAATGCGAGTGTCTTCGAAGGAGATAGGCGCCACGGGCGGGGCCGGAGCGGTGGACGAGGTAGCCATGCGAAAATGCGGGATAAAAGCCAGGGAGAGAGAGCGGGACTACGAAGGTAACGTAGGGGCCGAAAACCCCGTTCGGCCTGCGGGGGTTAATGTAGGGTAAGCGTTAGCTTGCCACCTTCTTGCTACACTAGCGCCCGGCAAGCTAACGCTTACCCTACACGCAATGGAAAATACCGCTCCCGCCGACACGTTCTTCACGCGCCGGCTAGCCCAGAAGGGCCAACCCCTTATTATCGCCGGCCCCTGCTCGGCCGAATCCGAAGCGCAAGTCCTCACCGTGGCCCGCGCCCTGAAGGCGGCCGGGCAGGCCGATATGTACCGCGCTGGCATCTGGAAGCCGCGCACCAAGCCCGGCGGCTTTGAGGGCCGCGGCAGCGCCGCGCTGCCCTGGCTGCAAGCCGCCCGCGCCGAAACCGGCCTGCCGATGGCCATCGAGGTAGCCACGCCCAAGCACGTAGAAGAAGCCCTCAAACACGACATCGACGTGCTCTGGATTGGGGCGCGCACCACTGTCAATCCCTTCGCGGTGCAGGAGCTGGCCGACGCGCTGGCTGGCACTGGCAAGCCCGTGATGGTGAAAAATCCCGTCAACCCTGACCTCGCGCTCTGGATTGGGGCCATCGAGCGGCTGGAGCGGGCGGGCATCCGCGACATTGCGGCTATCCACCGGGGTTTCAGCACGTTTGCGCCCTCGCGCTACCGCAACGCGCCCACCTGGGCCATCCCGATTGAGCTGAAAACCCGCCGCCCCGACCTGGTGCTCATCAACGACCCGAGCCACATCGGCGGCTCGCGCGACCTGCTGCTGCCCATTGCCCAAAAGGCGCTCGACCTCGACTACGACGGCCTCATCATCGAGACCCACCCCGACCCCGACCACGCTCTCAGCGACGCCGCGCAGCAGGTGACGCCCGCCCGCTTGCAGCAGATTCTGAGCGAGTTGAACTACCGCTACCGCAGTTCCGACAACGCCGACTACCGCAACAAGGCCGAGGAGCTGCGCCAGAAAATGGACACCGCCGACCACGAAATCCTCGAAATGCTGGCCCGCCGCATGGCCCTCATTCAGGAACTGGCCGAGTACAAAAAGGAAAACAACGTGAAGATTTTGCAACTAGAGCGGTGGCAGGAAATCTTCAAAACCCGCCCCGAGTGGGGCCGCAAGCTCAACATCGACGAAAAATTCGTGGGCGAGCTGTACAAGCTCATCCACATCGAAAGCATTCGCCTGCAAACCGAAGTGCTCAACGGCCGCCCGGTCGATGGCCCGGTGAACCTGGGGCCGGGGCTTTAGGATAATTATGAAATTATAAATTAGGAATTATGAATTGCCAGCGTAGTATTGAAGCTGTTTAGGAAGTAATAAACCACGCCCTACCGGTCATGCTTCGACTCCGCTGCACTGCGCTCAGCCTGACGAAAAGCGACTTTCTAAACAGCTTTATTATGTAAGCGCTGGTAATTCATAATTCCTAATTCATAATTAGAAAGCTACTGCCTCGTATAAGTGTATTTGGGGCCGTCGGCCGCGCTGCACTGGTCTATTACGAGTGTAGTGCCTGCCAGCGTGTAGGCACCTTTTGGGGCGTAGGTATCGGCAGTGGAGGGCGTGAGCGTGAGGATGGGCTCGGGCGTGCCGCCCCCGCAACTGATGCCCTTGCCCGTGCTGTACGTGCCTTCGGCCGCTAGCTTATTGTCGCGCAGGAGGCGAAAATGCTGGTTCGCATCCAGGGTTAGTACTTCGTTGGGCACGGGGTGGCCGGGCGGGCAGTGGCACTGGTAATCGGTGAGCCGCCAAGTGCCCGCGAGCCCGGTGCCGGATGCGGCGGTGGCCGCCTGGGGAGTGCGCTGGCAGCCAGTGGCGGCGCCTAGCAGCCCGAGGCTGCAAACGAAAAATAATTTGGTCATCAGAAGAATATGAGAAGGCGCTGGGGTGATGAACGCGGCAGTGGCGGCGGGTTACTGGCTTTTCGTAGCTATTTGGCCCAAATCCCAATACTCTAAAAACGACAATGCGTTGGCCCTGCCGAGCTAAACTCAGCAGGGTCAACGCATTTTTAGTGCCGGATTATTTGGTAAGAGCACTTATTCCTTCACCCAGCGGTAGGCCTCCACCGCGCCGGCGTCGATGCAGGCGTCTTCGCCGGTCAGCGAGAGGCGTTGGCCCGTGGGCGAAATAATGACGCTGTACGTTTTACGGTCGTTGTTGGGCAGGTCCGAGTCGGTTTCGTAGGTGATAATCGGCACGGTGCCGGTAGGCGTGGGGCAGTTAGGCAGCGTCCCCATCGAAAGGGCGTAGGCCGTCTTCTTATTAAGTTTCCTATCGTGCTGAATCACAAGCTGTCTATCATCCTGAAATACCAGCTGGCGCGTGAAACCCTCGGTAGCGGGCGTGCGCCGGCCATTGCGGTAGCTAGTGCTTTCCCATTCCCAATGGCCGGTTTCGAGCGCCAGTACATCGTAGCCACTGGGCTGCACCTCATCGCCCCGGTTTTGGCAGCTGGCAGCCGAGAGCAGCCCCGACGTAAATAGCAGAAGAAGAGCTTTTTTCATGGCAAAAACAGGCAAAAAGGGCGGGCAGAAAAAACGAGCCAAGCCGGACAAAAGAGCCGGCCGCTGGCCGCGCGGTTGCAAGGCTCCGCAAAAAATGCCGGCCGGGCCACCGTTTCTTTGCGATAGATTCTACGTTTTAAGTACGCAAGGCGTTGGTAAAAAATTCTCCCGTTATCGGCCCGCAGGCGCTGCCCGCGCTGGCCGAATTCATCCGCCAGAACGCGCCGAGCCGCGTTTTTGTGCTGGCCGACACCAACACGGCCCGCGACTGCTACCCGCACTTGCAGCCGCACCTGCCCGCCCACGAGCTGCTGACTATCGAGGCGGGCGAGGAGTATAAAACGCTGGCTACCTGCACCCAGGTGTGGGAATGGCTTACCCGGCAGCAGGCCGACCGCCACGCGCTGCTCGTCTGCCTGGGCGGCGGCGTCGTCACCGATTTGGGGGGCTTTTGCGCCGCTACCTACAAGCGCGGCCTTGCGTGCGCCGTGCTGCCCACCACGCTGCTGGCGCAGGTCGATGCCGGGGTGGGGGGCAAGACGGGTATTGATTTTCAGGGCTTCAAAAACCACATCGGCGTGTTCCAGGAGCCAGCCGGCGTGTTCATCGAGCCCGCCTTTCTGGCCACGCTGCCGCCCGCCGAGCTGCGCTCGGGCTACGCCGAAATCATCAAGCACGCGCTCATTGCCGACGCGGCGGCCTTTACGCAGCTACGCAGCCTCGACGTGGCGGCCGTGGCCGACTGGACGCCCATTATCGCGCATTCGGTGGCTTTGAAAGAGAAGATTGTGGCGCAGGACCCGCACGAGAGCGGTCCGCGCAAGCTGCTCAACTTTGGCCACACCGTGGGCCACGCCCTCGAAAGCTACCTGCTCACGCAGCCCGGCCGCGAGGTGCGCCACGGCGAAGCCGTAGCGGTGGGCCTCATCTGCGAGAGCTGGCTGTCGGTGCAGCGCGGGCTATTGTCGGCTGGCGAGTTGGCCGAGGTGGAAGCGGTGGTGCGCGCGGCGTTTGAAAAAATCACGTTCATCACCCTCGAAACCGAAGCCATCGCGGCCTACGCCGTGCAGGACAAGAAAAACCGGGGCGAGGTCATCAATTGCACTTTGCTGCACGGCCTGGGCCACGGCGTGTTCGACCAGCCCATTTCGCTGGCCGAGGTAGCGGCGAGCTTGCAGTATTATCACACCGAGTTGTAAAACGGAGTGGCACTCCGTTTATCGTTATTTACGCGGAAACGGAGTGCCACTCCGTTTTACAAGCTGTTTATGAGTAGTATATCCCTGACCTGGGCTGGCGGCCCGCTGCAAGGCACTGCCCACCTACCCGCCTCCAAGAGTGAGAGCAACCGCGCCCTGCTGCTGCAAAAGCTGGCTGGCGGCGGCACCCTCACCAACCTCTCCGAAGCCAACGATACCGTGCTGATGGAGCGCCTGCTAAGCCAGGCCGCCCACACCGACCTGCTCGACGCCGAAGACGCGGGCACCGTCATGCGCTTTATGACGGCCTACCTGGCCGTGAGCGGCTGGCGCGGCACCCTCACCGGCGCGGCCCGCATGAAGCAGCGCCCCATCGCCATCCTGGTCGATGCGCTACGAACTCTGGGCGCTAGCATCGAATACGTGGAGAAGGACGGGTACCCGCCGCTGCGGTTCGGCGGGCAGCCGGTGGTGGCTCCGGCTAGCCAGAAAGCTCAATTAACGGTTCGCGGTGATGTGAGTAGCCAATACATTTCGGCGCTGCTGATGGTCGGGCCGATGCTACCTCACGGTCTATGCCTGCACCTGACCGGTGAAGTTGGTTCGCGGCCTTACATCGATATGACGTTGCGGCTGATGCGCGTTTTTGGGGCGCAGGGTATAAGTACCAGCGATTTAATTGACATTTCCGCTGGCGGCTACCGGTCGGCTGATTACCAAGTAGAGAGCGACTGGTCGGCGGCGAGCTACTGGTACGCAATGGTGGCACTGGCTGAGCCCGGCGCGGCCCCACCTAATCAGGGTCTGATACTGCCGGGGCTGCAAACGCAGTCCTTCCAAGGCGACCACGTGATTCAGAAAATTATGAAGCCGCTGGGCGTGGGCACATATTACCTGCCCGATGGTAGCGGGATGCGCCTGCGGCAAGTGGAACCCAATCCCGCCCAGCTACTAGCCCAGCCGCTCGACTTCACCGACTGCCCCGACCTGGCCCAAACCGTGGCCGTAGTGGCCGCCGCCCAGGCCGTGCCCCTGCGCCTGACCGGCCTCCAGAGCCTGCGCATCAAGGAAACCGACCGCATTGCAGCCCTGCAAAGTGAGCTGCGCAAATTTGGCGGCGACCTGCTAGAAGTCGGGCCGGGCGTGTTTGAGGTGCAGTCGCACAATTTTCGGGTCGATGGGCAGGAAGTCGCCACCTACGAAGACCACCGCATGGCCATGGCCTTCGCGCCGCTGGCCCTGCGCGGGCCGCTCACGATACTGGAGCCCGGCGTGGTGCGCAAGTCGTACCCCAGCTACTGGCGCGAACTGGCCAAGGTGGGCCTGGGCTAGCCGGTGCCGAAAGGTGCCCTGGGGCCTGAGCAGCGCGGCGTTAGCCGCAATGTTGCGGGGGTTGCTCGCCTGGCCCGGCCGCCGCGCGCCGGGCCAGGCCTTACCTTCCGGTATTCGCCCTCACTGTTTTGCCCTGATGCCCACTAGCCAGCCCGACCCTACCATCAGTTCTTTGCAGGAGGAGCTGGCTGCCCTGCGCCTGGAAAACCAGCAGCTGCGCGCCGACCGGGCCGCCCTGGCCACCCAGCAAGCCAAAGATAACAAGTACGAGCAAAGTCAGGTGCGCTTTCGCACGGTATTCGACCACTCGCCGCTGGGTAATAAAATCATCGACAGCGAGTTAGTTATCAAGCAGGTAAACCCGGCCGTGCTGGTAATGCTGGGTTTTGAGCGGGCCGAGGGGCTGCTGGGGCGCAAGATTATCGAATTTGCCCACCCCGACCACCAAGCCGACTGGACCCGCTTGCAGGAGAGCCTATGGGCGCACAAGCTGCCGAGCTTCGTGCTCGAAACCTGCCTGCTGCGGCAGGATGGCACCTCGTTCTGGTGCCAGGTTACGTCGGTGCTGTTTCAGGATGAAGCCGGCGAGCTGGGCTACACCACGCTAGAGGATATTACGGAGCGCAAGGGGTTGGCCGTTAGGCATAAGCGCCTGTACGACTCGCAGGAAACCATTATGCATTTGGTGGCGCACGACCTGAAAAACCCCATCAATAACATTCAGCTACTGGCGGGGCTGCTGCAAAGCCACGCGGGCGTGCTGAGCATAGCGCCCACCAGCGCCCAGCAAGACGTGCAAAAGCTGCTGACGCTAGCCACGCAGGAGTGCGCCAATGCCAACGCCTTGCTCAAGGATGTGCTGTACCTCGGGCAGCTCGAAGCAAGCCGCCTGCAAACGCACCGCACCGACCTTAACGCCTTTCTGCACGAGCGGCTAGAGGTGTTTCGCGTCGCGGCCAAAGAGAAAAACATAGCCCTGCTACTCGACCTGCCTGCCGAGACGGTATTTGTGGCCATCCACCGCGATAAGTTCGGCCGCATTCTCGACAATCTGCTCAGCAACGCGCTCCAATTCACGCCCGCCGAAGGCACCATTAAAGTGCGCCTGCAAGCGCACGAGGGGCGCGTGCGCCTCGTGGTGCAGGATACCGGCCTCGGCATCCCGGCCAAGCTCCAGCCGCACGTGTTCGACAAGTTCAGCGCCGCCTCGCGCCCCGGCCTCTACGGCGACACTACCACCGGGCTGGGCTTGTTCATCACCAAGCAAATCGTGGAAATGCACGAGGGCCAAATATGGCTCGAAAGCGCGGAGAATGAGGGAACTACTTTTTATATTGACTTGAAGTAAAGCGGTACACGGTGGGTAAAAGCCCCGCCGCGTGGGCTACCAGGAAAGAGGGTAGTATTTTGCGCGCCTATGCGCTCAGCCCTCCTTTTTGGCCTGCTCAGCGGCGCGGCCTTCGCCGCCCACGCTCAGGCGTTCACCCCCACCGAAATCCTGCGCTGGAACCAGCAGGCGCAGCAGGTGCGCATCGTGCGCGACACCTGGGGCATTCCGCACGTGAGCGGCACCACCGATGCCGACGCCGTTTTTGGCCTGCTCTACGCGCAGTGCGAGGATGACTTTGCGCGGGTCGAGGACAACTACATCGAGGTGCTGGGCCGGCGCGCCGAAATCGAGGGCGAAGCTGCGCTATACACCGATTTGCGCCAACGGCTGTTTATGGATAGCACCCGCGCCGTGGCCGCCTACCAGCAAAGCCCGCCCTGGCTCAAGCAGCTGCTCAATGCCTTTGCGGCGGGCACCAACTACTACCTGGCCACCCACCCGGCGGTGCAGCCGCGGCTGCTGCGCCGGTTTCAGCCGTGGCTGCCGCTGCTCTTTAGCGAGGGTAGCATCGGGGGCAATGTCAGCGTGGTGCCGGTCGATAGAATCAAGGCGTTTTACGGCCAGCAGAAGTCGGGGGCCTGGCAGCGGCCCGACTTCGAGCAGGCCGAGCGCGAGCCGGTGGGCTCCAATGGCTTCGCCATTGCGCCCGCCCGGAGCGCGAGCGGGCACGCGCTATTGCTCATCAATCCGCATACCTCGTTCTATTTCCGCTCCGAAATGCAGCTGACCAGCCAGGCCGGGCTGAATGCCTACGGGGCCGTGACGTGGGGGCAGTTTTTTATCTACCAGGGCTTCAACGAGCACTGCGGCTGGATGCACACCAGCTCGTCGGCCGACTCGATGGACGAGTACCTCGAAATCATCACCAAGCAGCCCGATGGCAGCTACACCTACCTCTACAACGGTCTGCAAAAGCCGGTGCAGGCGGCCGACATCACCCTGGCCTACAAAAAAGACGGCCAACTGCTGCGCCGCACCTTCGCTACCTACCGCACCGAGCACGGCCCGGTGGTGGGCGAGGTAAGTGGCCAGTGGCTGACGGTGAAGATGATGGACAACCCCGTGGCCGCCTTACAGCAGTCGTACCAGCGCACCAAGGCCACCGACTACGCCAGCTTTCAGCAAACGCTGGAGCTGGAAGGCAATGCCTCCAACAACACCGTGTATGCCGACCGCAACGGCACCATCGCCTACTGGCACGGCAATTTTATGCCCCGCCGCCCCAGCGGCTACGACTGGAGCCGCCCCGTG
>JAKONR010000509.1 GCA_022701825.1 Hymenobacteraceae bacterium
GCACCGAGCGGATTTTCCCGCTGCTGTCGCCCAACATCGACAAAATCGAGCTGATTCGCCGCGGTAAAGTGCGTCGCGCTCGTCTGTTCTACCTGCGTGGCCTCTCGGGCAAAGCTGCTCGTATCAAGGAGCGTCGCCGCGACGTAGTAAAAGCCGAAGTAGCGGCCTAAGCTGCGCTTTTCGCTTAGCTTTGCAAGCCGGCCTTTTCCTTACGGAAAAGGCCGGCTTTTTTGTGCGCTCAGCCCGCTGGCCTACTGACAACGTTGTCGGCAACGATTGCGCAGAAAAGTGTAGTTCGCGAGCCGCGTAGCCAGTAGGTTTGCGGTTAATCTGGCCGTAATGGCTGGGCTGCGCTAGCTATTTCTCTCCCACCCTTATGCTTTCCCGCCTCTTATCGGCCACGGCCGCGTTGAGCCTGGTGGCGCTACTGGCTTTTCGGCCGGCCGCGCCCGCATCCCTCAAGGTATATTTGATTGGTGATTCGACCGTGTCCGTCAAGGAGGTGAAGGCCTACCCCGAAACGGGCTGGGGAATGCCGTTTGCCGCGTTTTTTGACGAGACGGTGACCGTGGACAACCGGGCGCAGAACGGGCGCAGCACCAAAAGCTTTCTCGCTGAAAACCGCTGGCAGCCGGTGGCCGCCGCACTGCACGCGGGCGACTACGTGTTCATCCAGTTTGCGCACAACGACGAGGTGCCCACCAAGCGCAGCTACACGCCCGAAGCCGAGTTCGGGGCCAACCTCCGGCGCATGGTGAGCGAGACGCGCAGCCACCAGGCCCAGCCGGTGCTGCTGACACCGGTGGCCCGCCGCAAGTTCGACGATGCAGGCAAAATTGAGGAAACCCACGCCGCCTACGCCGAGCTGGTGCGCGCCGTGGCCCGCGATACCAACACACCCCTCATCGACCTCGACCGCAGCAGCCAGGCGCTGCTCCAGCAGTTTGGGGTTGAAAACTCCAAGCTGCTTTTCAACCACCTCGCGCCCGGCGAGCACCCCAATTACCCCGACGGCCGCGAGGACAATACGCACTTCAACGAGCTGGGTGCCCGCCGCATGGCCGAGCTGGTGCTGGCCGACGTGCGGGCGCTCAAGCTGGGCCTGGTTGACCACTTGCGGCAGGGAGCGGTAAAGAAAACGGTGGACCCGCAGGCGCGGTAGCCCTATTTTCGAGGCGATGCTAAAAATAATGCTGGTACTTGGCGGTCTGCTTTTCGCCGCGCCACGGGCGGCCCACGCGCAAGCCGGCCCACTCGTGGTAGCAGCCGATGGCAGCGGACAGTTTCGCACGGTGCAGGCGGCCATTGATGCCGCGCCCAGCCAGTCGGCACGGCCGGTTATCATTCGCCTAAAGCGCGGCGTTTACCACGAGAAAGTAGTGGTGCCCGCTACCAAGTCGCACCTCGTGCTACGCGGCGACGACGCGGCAAGCACCGTCATCACCTACGCCGACCACGTGGGGGCGGGCGGTATTTCGACGCCCACTTCCTACTCGGTACTGGTGCGGGCCTCTGACTTCGCGGCCGAAAACGTGACCTTCGAGAACGCAGCCGGCTACGCCGCCGGGCAAGCCGTGGCCCTGCATGTGGAGGCCGACCGCGCCGCCTTTCGGCACTGCCGGCTGGTGGGCAACCAGGATGTACTGTTTCTGGCGCTCGGGGGCACCCGGCAGTATTTCCGCGACTGCTACATCGAGGGCACTACCGATTTTATTTTTGGGGCCAGTACGGCGGTTTTCGACCACTGCGTTATTAAGAGCAAAAAAAGCTCTTTCGTCACGGCCGCTTCCACGCCCGCCGGGCAAGCGTACGGCTTTGTCTTCCTGGGCTGCAAGCTGACGGCCGACACTACACTGGCCAAAAAAGCATACCTGGGTCGCCCCTGGCGGCCCAATGCCAGGGTAGTGTATCTGGGCTGCGAATTAGGCGGCCATATTGTGCCGGCGGGCTGGGATAATTGGAAAAACCCCGCCAACGAACAGACTGCCTACTACGCCGAATACCGCAGCACTGGGCCGGGCACCAGCCCCACGGGGCGCGTGCCGTGGGCGCACCAGCTCACCGCCCAGCAGGCGAAGCAGTACGCGCTGAAGCGGGTTCTGGGGGATTGGGAGGTAAAGAAGTAGTTAAGGTAAAAGGATAGTATATCAGTCGTTTGTCCTTGCGAACGTAGCGAAACAACCGCACCCGAACGGAACCCAAACAGCGCGGCTGAATAGGTGCGACTGCTTCGTTGCGCTCGCAAGGACAGGTCGTTCACTAATTCGCCGATTCGCTCATTCATCACCTGCCCTTAACATCGGGTACCTTTGCAGGAATTTAGCCTTCTCCCCTACCCCTCCTACCCCATGCGTATTTCCCGGCTGGCCGACCAGATGAGCGGCTCCGAAATCATCAAGATTGGTAACGCCGTGAGCGAGCAGATTCGCCAGGGCGCGACAATTTGCAACCTGACCATCGGCGACTTCGACCCCAAGCTGTTTCCCATTCCGACCGAGCTGCGCGATGACATCATCGCCGCCTACCAGGCCGGCCATACCAACTACCCGCCCGCGCCCGGCATCGCCGATTTGCGCCAGGCGGCAGCCGATTTTTTGCAGACGCGCCTGGGCCTCAGCTACTCGCCCGTCGATGAGCTGATGATAGCCGGCGGTTCGCGCCCGCTCATCTACGCCGCCTACCTGGCCCTGGTGGACCCCGGCGACCGCGTGGTATACCCCGCGCCGTCGTGGAACAACAACCACTACTGCCACCTCACCGGGGCCGAGCAAGTGGCGGTAGCTACCCGGCCCGAAAACAACTTTATGCCCACCGCCGCCGAGCTGGCCCCGCACCTGGCCGGCGCCACGCTGCTGGCGCTGTGCTCGCCGCTCAACCCCACGGGTACAGTCTTTACCAAAGAAGCGCTCGAAGAAATCTGCGACCTAGTGTTGGCCGAAAACCAGCGCCGCAGCCCCGACGAAAAGCCGCTCTACATCCTCTACGACCAGATTTACTGGCTACTGACGTTTGGCAATACCCAGCATTTTGACCCCGTAAGCCTGCGCCCCGCCCTGCGCGACTACGTGGTGTACATCGACGGCACCTCGAAGTGCTTTGCCGCCACCGGCGTGCGCGTGGGCTACGGCTTCGGGCCCAAGCTCGTGCTTGACAAGATGAAGGGCCTAGTGGGCCACATGGGTGCCTGGGCTCCTAAGGCCGAACAGGTAGCCACGGCCGCCTTCCTGCCCCGCGCGCACGAGGTTGACACTTTCCTCACCAAGTTTAAGGGCAAGCTGCAAGCCAGCCTTGAGGCCGCCTACCACGGCCTCAAAAGCCTGCGCGAGCAAGGCTACCCCGTCGATGCCATCGCGCCGGCCGGGGCCATCTACCTCACCGCCAAAATCGACGTGCTGGGCCGCACCACGCCCACCGGCGAAGTGCTGGCTACGACCAAGGAAATCACTGCCTACCTGCTCACCGAGGCCCAGTTTGCGGTAGTGCCGTTCAGTGCCTTCGGCACGTCGGCCGCCGAGCCGTGGTTCCGGCTGTCGGTCGGGGCCGAGTCGCAGGCCTCGATTGAGGCGGCGCTGCCGCGCTTGCAAGCCGCGTTGGATAAGCTGACGTAGGAACGCAGCGTTACGCAAAGGCGGCAGCGTTTCGCAGAGTTTGTATCAACAACTCTACGAAACGCTGCCGCCTTTGCGTAACGCTGCGCTTAGCCTTTGGCCGTCAGCGTAATGTACGGAATAATGCACTCTTCCAGCGACACGCCGCCGTGTTGGAACGTGTCCTTGTAGTAGTTCACGTAGTAGTTGTAGTTGTTGGGGTAAGCGAAGAAATAGTCGCCGAGCGTGAAAACGTAGGCCGTGCTCACGTTTTCGCGGGGCAGGAAAATACTCTCCGGTTTACGCACCACGTACACGTCGCGGCTTTCGTCGAAACCCAGGTTTTTACCGTGCTTGTAGCGCAGGTTGGTATTCGTGTTACGGTCACCCACAATCTTATACGGGCGCTTCACGCGGATGGTACCGTGGTCGGTCGTAATCACCAGCTTGCCTTTTTTCTCGGCAATGGTCTGGAGCATTTCATACAGCGGCGAGTGCAAAAACCACGAGCGTGTGATGCTGCGGTAGGCACTTTCGTCAGCGGCCAGCTCGCGTATCATCGCCATGTCGGTGCGGGCGTGCGAGAGCATATCCACGAAATTGTAGACGATGACGTTGAGCTTGTAGTTGTTGTGCAGGTTGCTCATCTTACCGAGCAAGTCCTTGCCGGCCTGCAAGTTAGTTACCTTGTGGTAGCTGTGCTTGGCCTTCTGGTTGTTGCGCTGGAAGTTGATTTCCATGAACTCGGCCTCGTGCAG